>NZ_SRZM01000248.1 GCF_019402445.1 Brachyspira pilosicoli | reverse complement strand
CATCAGAAGTAAAAAAGCATTTAAGAGAAATTTTAATATCAAAGTTCATAAATAAAAAAATAGAATTAAAGGAAAAGAATATATTATTTATAGTAGGTGTAAATGGTGTAGGTAAAACTACTTCAATTGCAAAACTAGCAAATATATTAAAACAAAATCATAAAATAATTTTAGCCGCATCAGATACATTCAGAGCAGCCGCTATAGAACAGCTTGAAGAGTGGGCTAATAGATTATCTGTAACTATAGTTAAAGGTCAGCAAGCAGGAGATCCAGCTAGTGTATTGTTCTCTGCTTTAGATAAGGCAAAAGCAACAAATGCTGATATAGTAATAGTTGATACGGCTGGCAGATTTCACAATCAGGATAATTTAGTTAAGCAATTAGAAAAAATGAAAAAAATAGCTACAGAGAGATTTAGCGAGTTTAATTTTGTGCCTATACTTGTATTAGATGCTAATGTTGGGCATAATGGTATAGAGCAGGCTAAAGTATTTACTAATGCCTTAAATATACAAGGAGCTATTGTTTCAAAATTGGATAGTTCTGCTAAGGGTGGAGTTGCTATAAGTGTGGCTCATTATTTATCACTTCCTATATATTATGGAGGATTTGGAGAGAAGGTAGAAGATTTTAGAGAGTTTAATGCTGAAGAGTTTATTGATTCTATTTTACAATAATTGTTTTTGGAGATTCGTATGTCTTTAGTAGTAAAACCTTCTTATGATATTTATGGTTCTGTATATATACAAATAAGTAAAAGTGATGCTCATAGGGCTTTAATAACTGCTGCTCTTTCTAAAGATATAAGCATATTAAAACCTTGGATGAAAAATGTTGGTAATGATATAGAAGTAACAAAGAATGCTGTTTCTAACTTTGCTGATTTAGTTCCAGAGTTAGATTATTTGAGGGTAATTCCTAAAAAAGATAATTCTATTAATGATATAGTGGTAGATGTTAAAGAGTCTGGTACTAGTTTAAGACTTCTTATTCCTATAATGTCTGCACTTAATATCAATACTACTTTTATTGGTTCAAAAAAACTATTTTCTAGACCTATATCGATATATGAACAGATATGGAAAGAACAAGGATTATTTTTTGATAAAAAAGAAGACTCTCTTACAATAAAAGGTCAATTAAAAAGCGGAGATTTTACAATAAAAGGCAATATTAGCAGTCAATTTATAAGCGGTTTATTGTTTGCTGCTCCTTTACTTGAGGGTAATTCTAAAATTATAATTGAAGGCGAATTAGAATCATCTCCTTATGTGTTTATGACTCTAAAAACATTAAAAGAGGCAAAGATAGAAATATCAAAAAATATGGAAAACTCACTCATAGAAATATACGGCTCTCAGGAATATTCAGCTCTTAACTATGAAATAGAATCCGATTGGTCGCATGCTGCTTTTTTTGCTGCTGCTGGTGCTTTGGGCGGAGAGGTTACTCTCTACGGATTAAATAAATATTCTATACAGGGTGATAAAGAGATACTAAATATATTAAAGTTTATGGGAGCTTCTATTAATTGTAATGAAGATGGTTCTATTACAGTTAAAAAAACAGGAAGACTTCATGCTATGGATATAGATGTATCAGATATACCAGATTTAGCTCCAATAATCACTGCTTTGGCTTCTACTGCTAAAGGAACTACAAAACTATATAATGCAAGCCGTTTAAGATATAAAGAAAGTGATAGGATTAATGATTTAAAAGACAGTTTTACTAAAATAGGTGCAAAAATAGAAGTTACAGATGATGAAATCTATATAGAGGGTGTTGAAAAATTAGAAGGAGGAAGCACTACCTCTCATAATGACCATCGTATAGCTATGGCATTAAGTATTGCTTCTACCATATCTAATAATGATATTATTATAGATGATGCTGAGTCTATTAATAAATCTTCTTTTAACTTTTTGGAACAGTTTAAAAGTATAGGTGCGAGAGTTGACTAATATATAATTATTTATTAAAGTATTT
>NZ_SRZM01000247.1 GCF_019402445.1 Brachyspira pilosicoli | reverse complement strand
AAAACCCTGTAAGATTTTATAAAAATAATTTTTTTATGCTTAAAGATAAAGTAAACAATATATATGTTTATGTTTATGAGCATAGAACAAATGATAATTATAATGATTTATATTTATCTAGAAATGATGTTTTTCCATATATAGGAAGAATATATATAAATAATGATAATGGCTTTATTATAAATGATGTTTATTTTTCATCTGAGAGAATAGCAGTTAAAAATTATTATGATAAAGATAATCCAATTTTAACTACTAAGCACTCATCATATAGTAATAGAAGCTATGGATATGAAGCAGAAACTTTTGCTGAAATAAAATTCAAAACGAAATTAGATGATGTTTCACAATCACAAATTGAGTATGTTGTCGAGTTTAAGCCTTATGACAGTATTGTTGACTATGTTGGAGATAATATTAAAAAAACTTTAAGAGAGCCTCTAAAAATAGAAGGAACATTTGAAATTATA
>NZ_SRZM01000246.1 GCF_019402445.1 Brachyspira pilosicoli | reverse complement strand
GATAAAAGGTATACAATTACTGTTATTTAATAGTTTTATAACATATTTTTATAAAACTATTAAATAAAATATATTATAATAAAAATTACTCTTCGCCAATGCTCATAGGCATAATGATGAAATAATAATCCTCTCTCTCTATTTCTCTCACTATAGTAGGGCTTGAGTCCTTATTAACCATAAATGTAACTATTTCAGAATCTATTTGTTTTATTACATCTTGAATATAAGTATAATTATAAGCAACAGAATGCTCTTCACCTGTATATTTTATGTCTATCTCTTCTAAAGATTCTCCCATTTCTTGGTTTATACCTTTAACTTTTAAAGACTCCTCAGAAACAGTAAGTATCATTCTCTTAGAGCGAACATCATTAATCATAGGAACTACTCTTCTAATAGCATCAAGCAAGTCATTTTTGTTTACCCTAAAACTATAAGCGAACTCTTTAGGTATAACCTGCCTAAAGTTAGGATATTTTCCTTCTATAAGGCTAGATACAAAGTCATATTTACCAACTTGGAAATATACCTGCTGACCATCAACACCCATTTTTACCTGTTCAACTTCATCATAATTAGCTGTAACTAATATCTCATTTAATACTTTAGGCTCTATGATTATTGAGAAAGAACCAGCATCAATTCCTTCAAATTCTCTCTCTATAATAGCCATTCTTCTTCCGTCTGTAGCAACTGCCAAAAATTTAGAATCAGTTTTTTCAAAGCATATACCCCTTAAAGCAGGTTTAAAAGGCTCTTTAGCTATTGAAGATATTGTTTTATTAATCATAGTAACCAATTCTTTTGTAGGAAGCATTATATAGTTAATATCTCCATTGCTTTCAGGATAAGAAGGGAAATCATCAGTTTTCATACCAATAATTAAGTGTTTAGTTTTACCGTTTTCAGATTCTATATTAATTTTTTCATTTTCTTCAACATTTATAGTAATCATACCGTCAGGCATTTCTTTAAGTATAGAGCTTATTTTTTTAGCATATACAGCAACAGTGCCTTCGCCCTCATAGTCATCAAGCACAATTCTGCTTCTTGCCCAAACAGAACCATCAGTAGCAGTTAATGTAAGCATATTGCCAGCAAGATGAAAAAGCACATTACTTTCTATATTGTATATTACTTTTCCTTCAACAACATTTTCTGTAACTCCAATAGATTTTACTATATCTTTTTTTAAACATCTAAATTTCATCGCTTCCTCTTTATTATAAAAAATATCGTATAAAACTTTATATAAGGCATTATTTTAACATAAAAAACTTTTTTTACAATATATTATTATATTATTAATTTATGTTATTGACCTATAAAAAATATTGTATATATTATAACTGATAGATTTGAAATAAAGGAGTACATTATGAAACTAGTAGAAAATAAAATAGCATTAGTGACTTCATCAACTAGAGGTATTGGTTTGGAATGCAGTAAGAAGTTGGCAGAAAATGGTGCTAAAGTTTATTTGGCAGTGAGAAGACTTGATGCTGGCAAACAAATAGCTGATGAGATTATAAAAAATGGCGGTAAGGCAGATGTTGTTTATTTTGATGCTACAAAAGAAGAAACTTTTACTTCTATGGTAGAGGATGTTATAAAGAAAGAAAGTAAAATAGATATACTTGTTAATAATTTTGGTACAACTGATGTTAGTAAAGATTTAGATTTAGTTAATGGAGATACTGATACATTTTTTAAAATTGTAAATGAAAATATAAAAAGTGTTTATTTGCCTTGTAAGGCTGCTGTAAAAAATATGAAAGCAAATGGGGGAGGAAGTATAATTAATATTTCATCTGTTGGCGGATTATTTCCAGATATATCTCGTTTAGCTTATGGTATATCAAAAAGTGCTATTAACTTTTTAACTAAAAACATAGCTGTGCAATATGCTAGAGATAATATAAGATGCAATGCTGTACTTCCTGGGTTTGTTGCAACTGATGCTGCTATGGAGAATATGTCTAAAGAGTTTTTAACATCTTTTTTGAAGAATGTACCATTAAATAGACCTGCTACAACAGAGGATATAGCAAATGCTGTATTATTTTTTGCTAGTGATATGTCTTCTTTTATTACGGGCGAAACTATGCCTGTTTCTGGAGGTTTTGGGGTTCCTTCTCCAATGTATAGTTTATATCAGGATATGATGAAAAAAGGATAATATTAACTTAACATAATTATTTTTATTGACAAAAAATAAATTTATAATACTATTTAATAGTTTATTTTTAACTAATTTTACATTTTTGTTAAAATTACATTTATAATAATATATTTTTATTTAAAGGCTATCACTTTATGCTATATGAGATTTTTTATCCGCTTAGAGAGAGTTTTTTTGGTTTCAATGTTTTTAGATATATTACTTTTAGAACTGCGGGAGCTGTTGCTACTGCATTAATTTTGGTGTTAGTATTTGCTCCTAGTATAATAGAAAAATTAAAAAGACTTCATTTTGGTCAGGTTGTAAGAGATGACGGACCAGAAACACATTTAGTTAAAACTGGTACACCTACAATGGGCGGTATATTTATAGTAGGAAGTGTATTAGTAAGTATATTATTATGGGGTAAATTGGATAATATAAAGATTATACTTCTTACAATATCATTAATTATACTTTCTATAGCTGGTTTTTTAGATGATTTTCTTAAGATTAAATACAAAAACTCTAAGGGATTACCCGGTAAATATAAAATTGTGTTTCAGGTAATAGTTGGCTTAATAATAGGAATATATTTATATTATTTTGATAAATCTACTTTTTTAATGAAATTTGATTTGGAGAAAGGTATAAGTGTTTTAGAGGCTGTGAAGGTTGCACAGGTTCCTTCATCTACTTTATTTATACCATTTTTAAGTAATGTGTATATAGATTTAAAAATGCTTTATATACCTTTTTCTATATTTGTGGTTGTTAGTATGAGTAATGCTGTTAATCTTACAGACGGATTAGACGGTTTAGCTATAGGACTTTTAATAATAATGTCTATGGCTTTTGCGGTGCTTTCTTATGTATCTGGTAACTCTCTTATTGCCACTTATTTAAAAATACCTTTTATATCTGATGCTGGAGAGGTTACTGTATTTGTGGGGGCTTTGATTGGGGCTGGTTTAGGATTTTTATGGTTTAATGCTCACCCTGCACAGGTTTTTATGGGAGATGTTGGAAGCTTATCTCTTGGAGGAGTTTTAGGGATAATTGCATTATTTATAAAGCATGAGCTATTGCTTTTAATAGTTGGAGCTGTTTATGTGTCTGAGGCTTTTAGTGTTGTTGTGCAGGTGTTTTCATATAAGTTGTTTAAAAGAAGGGTATTTAAAATGGCTCCTTTGCATCATCACTTTGAAAAATCTGGCTGGAAAGAAACGCAGGTTGTTTTTAGATTTTATATAATAGGTATAATAACTGCTTTGATTGGCATAGCAACTCTAAAAATAAGATAATATATTGTGTTAATATTTTAATATGTTTATGTAGGTGTGTGAAAGTTTTATGAAAGGAAAATTAATAGTTATAGAAGGAATAGACGGAAGCGGCAAGTCTACTATTGCAAAAAAATTAGCAGAAACATTAAATGAAAATAATATAGAAACAATATATACTTTCGAGCCTACTAATGCATATTATGGAGCTAAATTAAGAGATACTATGCTTTCTAAAGATATGGATTTGGATAGAGAATTAAAGCTTTTTGTAGAAGATAGAAAAGAGCATATAAGACTCATGATAAAACCATCTTTAGAAGAAGGTAAAACCGTAGTTCTTGATAGATATATGTATTCATCTATTGCCTATCAAGGTGCTAAGGGTATTGATATAGAAAAAATAAAAAATATGCATGAAAGTTTTATTTTAATTCCAGATATAGTTTTTATTTTTCATCTGCCTGTAGAAAAATCTTTAAATAGAATTATGGAAAAAAGAGGTTTCATAGACAGATTTGAAAATGAAGAATATCTAAAAAAAGTAGACAATATATTTAGTAGTTTTAATGAGCCTTTTATTTATCATATAAATGCTGATAAATCCATAGATGATATAAGCAAAGAACTCATTGAGATATTAAAACAAACTAAAATACTTGCTCCAAACCATCTTCAATAACATCTGATACAATTTGATTATTTGCATTGTTATAATAATTATTTTTTTCTATAGTTTTTTTGTCTAAACTTTTTACTTCTAAGGCAAGTATATAAATAGAGTTTTTTCTAGTTCCATCTTTAGCAATATAAGAGTTTTGTCTCAATTCTCCATTTACTAATATATGTCTTCCTTTAAGAAGGTTAATAGCAATTTTTTCTGCAGTAAATCCCCAAGCTATTAAATCAAAAAAGTAAACTTCCTTTTGCAAGCTCCCATTAACATAATAATATCTATTGTTTGCTATAGAAAATTTGCATAAAGATTTACCGTTTTTAGTTTTTATATATGAAGGGTCTCTTGTTAGTCTTCCTTCTACAACAATAATATTAGCATTTCCAGACATAATTTTTACTCCTAATTTTTATTATAATATTAGTTAAACAAAAATTATAAAAAAATATGCCTGATTTTATTTTTATTTTTTAAGAATTTATTAATTTTTAGAAATTACTTAATCTTCAGAATCTTCACCATCTTCTTCATCATCTCTGTTTCCAGAAGCCTCTCTTAATACTTGTTTTATAGCGTCAAAAATCTCTCTTGCTTTTGCTTTATTTATATCTGTAGTTTTAGTTCTTTTAGTGATAGAAGCCCTTTTTAATATTATATCTCCGTAAGTGTCTCCTATACCGCTTATTATAAGAGGGTTTTTAATAAGTTTTTCTACAGTTGTGGCATTATCTGCAAGTAATTGACAGAATAAATTATAATTAAATTGCTTAGTGAGAGGGTCATAACCTACTTGAGGCATTGTAGTATAGTCTTTCCATATAGGTATAATATGTGTAGCATCATCTTTATCTTTACTTTCATCTACAACAAAAAAGTTGCCGTTATCAGTTTCTAATTTTATTATTGCATTTTTATAAGTGTTATTTTCCGTAAGTACAAAAGAACCTCCAGAACCTAAATCTACGAGCATAGCATCTTGTGAGAATTGAAAATGCATATATCCGCCATGTCTTAATACATCTATGATTTTTTGTCCTTTAACTTCTTCAAGCTCTTTATATTTTTTGTCTAAAGCAACAACATTATTAATATAAGAATAACAAATCTCGCCCTTCAATGCATTAATCAAATTAATTAAATATGGTAACTCTTTCATAAACTACAACCCCGTATATATTATGTTTACTTTGATTTTAACATTTTTGTAAAAAAAAGCAATCTGAATAAGTGTTATATTGTATTGAAAAGCTATTTATTAAAATTATGTATATTATAGTTTATTGTGAAAAAACTACAAAAATAGTATAATAAAAGCACTTTAAGGAGTATGCATGAATCTAACTATTCCCTATGAAAACAAAATAAAAGAAGCTGACAAAAAAATAATAGAAGAATATATAGAAAATAATGTAGAAGAATATAAGAATAATTATGCTAAATTAACAGAACTTACAATGGATGCTGTGTCATCATTGACTGCTTCAAAATCTAGAACACAATTTATTGCTAATCAGGGTTTTATAAAAAATATATTAAATACAATTACAGGACAAAACAGAAAGATAAGATACGAAATTGATTATAATTATTCTATAGTAAAAAATGCTTCTATTAAGATGATAGAAACTTTAGCAAGGCAAAATAAAATAACTTATGAGGGGATAATATATTTAAATAATAAACTCAATAATATAGAAAAAGATGTAGATGAAGAATTAATAGCAGTATGCGAAAATGTAAGAGAGTCATTTAATGTTTTATTAAATAAAATAGATGAGCAATCAAGTAGAATAGATAATATAGAAAAAAAGGTTCAATTATTAGAGTTTAAAGCGGCTAAAAATATATTGGAATATAATGGCTTAAAATATATTGAGATGGATGATATAGAGAGATTAATATGCTTATCTAATGACTTGTATCATAGTATAACTTCAAATAATAAAAAAGATAATTTAGTATTTAAAGATAATATTTGTATGATTAAGTCTATATTGTTTGATTTTGATATAAACCTAGAAGGAAGTACATGTTTAAAAGATTTTTATCTTAAATTTATGGAAAAGCCTTATTTAATAGATAAAATATTTTCTTTAATTGATATTAATAATGATG
>NZ_SRZM01000245.1 GCF_019402445.1 Brachyspira pilosicoli | reverse complement strand
AATATATATTTCGTCAAATAATCTTTATTATATTATAAATATAATAAAAAAAAAGAGTTTTTGTTTATAAATCAAAATCAATAAAATAATTGACTTTTTTTCTAATTGTTATAATATCATTTATATATTCCAATATATTTTAGGAAAAATAAATGAAAAAAATTATAATCATTTTATCTATTTCTTTTTTATTTCTAAGCTGTTCAAATAGAGGATATAAAGACCTTAATATAGAAAAAGCAATTAAATTAGTGAATAGTTCAACAAACCTCATAATTTTAGATGTTAGAACAAGAGAAGAATATTTAGCAGGGAACATTCCAAACTCCATTAATATAGATGTATTAAGTCAGGACTTTAAATCAAAAATAGATATGTTAGATAAAAATAAAGAATATTTAGTATATTGCAGAAGTGGGAATAGGTCAACTATTGCATCTAGCATAATGTCGACAAACGGATTTCTTAATATTTATAATTTGCAAAATATAGCATATCAAGATTTTGCAAATGCCATGCTCACAAATAATAAATAACAAAAAAACAACAAAATAATATTTTTGCATAATTTTTATTTTTGTTATATAATAAAAAAATGAAAAAAACATTTCTTATTATTGATGCTTTTGGTATACTTTATAGATATCATTTTATTTTTTTGAAACGCCCTCTAATAAACTCTAAAGGTCAAAATGTTTCTTCGATTAATGGTTTTTTAAGAACATATTTTTCTTTAATTAATACCTACCCTGCTGATTACACCGCAATAGCACTAGATAGTTCAAGAAAAACTTTTAGAAGTGAAATATACAAAGCCTATAAAGAAAATAGAGAAAGTATGCCTGATGATTTAAGAAGTCAAATACCTATACTATACAATCTTATAGATGCTCTTGGAATTACAAGGATAGTTCTTGATAATTATGAGGCTGATGATATTGTAGGATGCATTGCTCAAAACAATAAAAAAGAAAATATTAAAACAATAATATATTCTCCAGATAAAGATATTCTTCAGCTTGTTGATGAGAATACAAAAGTAATAGCAAGCAATAAAGACAATGAATTAATAGAATATGATGTAAATATGGTTAAAGAAAAAAGAGGAGTGTATCCAAACCAGATTATAGATTTACTTTCATTAATGGGAGATGCTTCTGATAATATACCGGGGGTTAAAGGAATTGGAGAAAAAACAGCTTTAAAACTCCTTGAAGAATATGATACATTAGACAACATATATAAAAATATTGATTCTATAAAAGGAAAGATACAAGAAAAACTTATTGCTGATAAAGATAATGCATATATGAGTTATGAGCTAGCTACAATTAAAAGAGAGATAGAAGAATTAAATATAGATTATAAAGAAATTGAAAAAAATAAAATTAATATAGATGAAGTTAATAAAATATTAGATGATTTAGAATTAAAACAAATAAGAGATAAAATTAATTATTACATATACGGAAACAGTAAGAAAAAAGAAGAAAAGGTGCAAATATCTCAACTATCTCAACAGGTCAAACAAGAAACTAATGCAGAAAATAATACAGAAAAGACTACAATAGTATCCAACGCTAAAGACAACAGTTCTAAATACTATTTAATAGAAAATGAAACAGAATTAAAAAATCTTTTAAATGATATAAATTCTAAAAAACTCGTATGTATAGATTTTGAAACTACAGGATTAGACACTTTAACAGATGAAATAATAGGAATATCATTTGCTATAAAATCAAAAGAAGCTTTTTATTTGGATTTAAGTGGAAGAACAAATATAGATAAAGAAGCTTGCAAAAAATTAGTATTTGACACTTTAGCAAAAGAAGACATAAAAATAATAGGTCATAATTTAAAATATGAATACAAGATGATGCGTGCCATTGATAAAAAAATGGGAAACATGTATTTTGACACTATGGTAGCTGCCTACTTGATTAACCCCAGCAGAGGCAGATACAATATGGACGACCTTGCTTTAAGTTATTTATCATACAACACCATAAAATATAGCGACATTACAGATAATGCTAAAAAGACTTTACTTGATGTTGAGTTAAAAGATGTTGTTGAGTATGCTTGTGAGGATGCTGACATTACATTTAGGTTTTATGAATACTTTGCTCCACTTTTAAATACATATAATCTTGAAGAATTATTTTTCAATGTAGAGATGCCTCTTATTAGTGTGCTTGCTGATATGGAGTTTGATGGGGTTTATATAAGCACAGAAAAAATGAAATCTCTATCAGAAGAATATGCTTCACTTTTAGAAAAAACAAAAGAAAAAATATACCAACAAGCAGGAGAAGAGTTTAACTTACAATCTCCAAAACAGCTTGAATATATTTTATTTGAAAAACTAAAAATAAACTCTACTAAAAAAACAAAAACAGGTGCTTATTCAACAGATGAAGAAGTACTTAGAGATCTTGCACAAAGAGAAAAAATTGCTGAGTATATGCTCATATACAGAAAATACTCAAAATTAAAAAACACATATCTTGATGTATTTCCTACATTAGTACATAAAAAAACTAATAGAATACATGCTTCTTTCAATCAAACTGTAACAGCGACAGGACGTTTATCTTCATCAGATCCTAATTTACAAAATATACCAGCAAGAGGTGATGAGGGCAAAGATATTAGAAACACTTTTATAGCAGAAAAAGGAAATGTATTAATAGCAGCAGACTACTCTCAAATAGAATTAAGACTATTAGCTCATTTCAGTAATGACCCTGTGTTGGTGGAAGCTTTCAAAAACAATGATGACATACACAGAAAAACTGCTATGAAAATATATTCTGTAAGCAAAAACCATGTAACTCCTTCAATGAGAAACACAGCAAAAATAATTAACTTCTCTATTATCTATGGTAAAACAGCATTCGGGCTTTCAAAAGAATTAAACATATCAAGAAAAGAGGCTGATGATTTTATTAAAGGATATTTTTCAACATATTCTCAAGTAAAACCATTCTGCGAAAAGGTTATAGAAGATGTAAAAGCCAAGGGTTATGTTCGCACTATGCTTGGAAGAATTAGAGATTTATCTAAAACTATAAACTCATCAAATGCGGTTGTAAGAAATGAAGCTGAAAGAATGGCATTAAACACACTAATTCAAGGAAGTGCTGCTGATATGATAAAAGTTGCTATGATTGCTATACATAAAGAGTTTAAAAATCATTTCAAAACTGCTAAAATTGTTATGCAAGTGCATGATGAATTGGTTGTTGAAGTTTCTGAGAAAGAATCTGATAAGGCTATGACTATAATGAAAGAGATAATGGAGCATTCTGTAAAAACTAATGTTCCTATTACAGTTGATATACATAAGGGATTAAGTTGGGGAGATATTCATTAACTTATGAAGATTGCTTTTTTTGATTTGGACAAAACTATCATAAAAAAAGATTCTATTGTTCCTTTTATGTTTTTCTACTTAAAAAAAA
>NZ_SRZM01000244.1 GCF_019402445.1 Brachyspira pilosicoli | reverse complement strand
ATACAGACTTATATGCTAACTTTCATCAAGAAGTTAAATTAAACGAAAGCACTATTTTAAACATATATAAAAATTCTGATGACAAGTTGGCATATTATTTATATTTTTATAATGATTATCTTTATAGAATAGAAGTATGCAATCACATAGGCTATAGTTATAACAAAAATGATTTCTACTACCCTTCCGAGGCAACTGATATAGAGAGTATAAAAGAAAAAATAACATTCAAATACGGCAATTCATCTTCCACAGATATAAAATATTATTCATACTACAATAAACCTTTTGAAGAATACACTATATGGTGGTATTCAGATTTATCAAGTGTATCATTATATGTAAAGCCTGATTTAAATAGTTTAGATAAAACTATAAAACTATATTCCTATAGGCTTTCTTTTTATGATGAAACAAAACTAAAAGAAATTTATAAGTAAAATTTATGATTGACTTTTTATTATAAAAATGTTATTATGTTAAACAAGCCGATTTAATTGGTAAACTTTTCCATAATAGCAAAATGTTCTTTAAAGATATTTTTTAATAAATTATCTTAAATAAAAAGACATTGTTACTTAAATATTAGTAATCAAAGCATTATGATTTTTTTAATATAGTAATAGTTTAGAAATTTATGGATATAGGGTGCCTTAATCGGTACTCTATTTTATTTTAAAGGATATGCTTATGTCATTACCAGCTATGAAAGACCTCTTAGAGGCAGGCGTTCATTTCGGACATCAAACTAGAAAATGGAACCCTAAAATGAAACCTTTTATTTTTCAAGAGAGAAATGATATACACATCATTGACCTAATGAAAACTTTAACTTACGTAAAAAAAGCTTATGATGCTGTTAAAGAAATGTCTAGAAACGGCGGAAATATACTTTTTGTAGGTACTAAAAAACAAGCTTCACAAAGCATAAAAGAAGCTGCTGAAAAATGCGATATGTATTATGTTAATAATCGTTGGTTAGGTGGTATGCTTACTAACTTCGCTACTATCAAAAGAAGTATTGCTAGACTTAAAAGAATAGAAAAAGAAGAAGTTGATGGTACTTTTGATAAATTACCTAAAAAAGAAGTAATACTCCTTCTTAAAGAAAAAGATAAATTAGAAAAGAACTTTGCAGGCATCAAAGATATGGAAAACTTACCAGATATGATATTTGTAATAGACCCTATGCAAGAACATATTGCTGTAAGCGAAGCTAGAAAATTAGGAATACCTGTAGTTGCTGTAGTAGATACTAACTGTAACCCAGAACTTATAGATTACCCTATACCTGGTAACGATGATGCTATCAGAGCTATAAGTTTATTTGCTGGTGTTATATCTTCTGCTATTATAGATGGACAAAATGAGGCTGGAAAAGAAACTTTAGCTAAACATGAATCTACTGGCGAGATTGCTGAAGAGGTTTATGACAATAGTGCTACTGAAGCTGCTGAAGCTATTGCTGAACAGTATGGTGTTTCTGACCAAGACGACCAAGACTAAAAATAAATAAATTAAATAAAGGATAAAAAAATGGCAAATATTAGTATGGATACCATTAAAGAGCTTAGAGAGCGTACTGGTATAGGTATTATGGAATGTAAAAAAGCTCTTCAAGAAGCTGATGGTGATATGGATAAGGCTATTCGCCTATTAAAAGAAAAAGGTACAGCTGTTGCTGCTAAAAAAAGCGAACGTACAGTTAAAGAAGGTTCTATAGGTTTTTGTGTTAATGATGACAAGACTCAAATTGCTTGTATAGAGCTTCAATGCGAAACTGACTTCGTTGCTAAAAATGAATTATTTGTTAATTTAGCTAAAAGCATTGCTAAAACTGCTATGACTGTTGATAATGCTACTGTTGATACTCTTCTAAACACTAAAGGTGAGAATGGTGAAACTATTCAAGCTATGATAAATGAAGGTATGCAAAAATGGGGCGAGAAAACAGTACTTGCAGAAGTAAAAGTTATGAAGACTGATGGTTTCTTTGGAAGCTATGTTCACTTCAATAATAAACTTGTTACTATTGTTGAATTTGATGTTAAACCTAAAGGAAAATGTTTAGAGATAGCAAATCAAATAGCTATGCATGTTGCTAGTGAAAAACCTTTAGCTTTAAACAGAGAAGGAATTGACCCTAATACTGTAAATGAGCAAAAAGAAATATTTGAAAAACAAGTAAAAGATGCAGGCAAACCAGAAAATATGGTAGCAAAAATAGTTGAAGGTAAAATGAACTCTTGGTATTCAGAAAGCGTTCTTATAGACCAAAAATTATTTACAGACAACAAAATATCTATCAAAAGTTTAATAGATGAAATATCTAAAGAAGCTGGTGCTACTGCTTCTATCAAAAACTTTGCTATAATTTCGCTTGGTGTTTGATTTTAATTAAAACAAGTAAAAATAAGGGGCTTTAAATTAAGCCTCTTTTTTTATACCTACTAGGTAGCTAGCAAAAAAGTTATTATTTATGCTATATAGTTTTAATAAAAATCAAAAAGTATTTTTCTTACAATTTTTTTTATTCAACTTTTTTTCCGTAGCAAAAAGTTTTCGCCCTTCGGGCACGCTTCGCG
>NZ_SRZM01000243.1 GCF_019402445.1 Brachyspira pilosicoli | reverse complement strand
CAGGGGGCAAAGCCCTGCAAATAATAAAAACATAAAAATTTTATTTCTTGTTCTTGAAATAGTCGCAATACTGTGAAACTGTACATTCACTGCATAAAGGACTAATGGGCTTACACAAGTTCTGTCCATAAACAACTAATGTGTCATTGTAAACTCGCCAATATTCTTTAGGCAACTTCTCTCTCAATGCAAACTCTGTTTCTTCCGGTGTCTTTGTGTGAACGTAACCAAATCTATTTGATATTCTATGTACATGAGTGTCAACGCATATGCCGTCTTTATCAAAAGCCTCTGTAACTACTAAATTGGCAACCTTTCTACCTACACCTTTGAGTTTTAAAAGCTCATCTATCTCATCAGGTACTTCCCCATTATAATCATTAATAATCATATGAGAAACTTCAAGTATATTTTTTGCCTTTACATTATAAAAACCTACAGGGTAAATAAGTTTAGCAATCTCCTCTTCTGTAAGCTTTATCATCTCTTTGGCACTACCTGCCTTTTCAAACAGCCTCATTGAAGCATCTCTTGTTGTAGGGTCTTTCGTTCTAAGAGAAAGCATAGTAGAAATTAATATTTTATAAGCATCTCTGTTTGTAATAAGCTTTATCTCTGTTACTACAGGCATAGGCATAGACTTAGTAACTTTTGTAAGCTCTTTCATTATAGGGTGTATATCTTTATCATTCATAAAACAACTCACCTACTCAAATAAATACATAAACACAGAATCTTCTTTTACAAAAGGCTTTAATTCAGAATATCTAAACTCTATTTCAATAATACCATGAGCATAATCAGATATCTTATAAGCAGGCCATATAAACTTTATACCCGTTGGAGTAATGTCAAATGTATCGCTTAATGTAATACTATTAAAATCAAAGAAATCAGATTCTGACATATTCTCTGTAAGTTTTATACGCATTAAATTAATTAAATCAATATCAGCAACATCATCTATAAGCTCTGATAAACTTAACCCAACTCTCTTTCCAGTGGATATTAAATATATATTAGGCTGAATATTATATATGCCATGAGCACCGCCTGCATAAGAATAATTATATATAGAAAATGATATTATGTTCTCATCTATAAACGATACTTCAATATTTCTTTGCATATTAAACTTATCATTAATAGCTTCTTTCCAAGTATTATATTGTGATGAAATTAAATTATTAAGCGTAGTTGTAATATTTTCTTCTTCTATAGATTTAGTTTCATCAATGTCTAAAGATATTCTATTTATTGCTTTTATGTTTTTATCATTTCCAATAATAACAGCATCTCTGCTAGATTCAAAAGTACCATTATCATCTTTAATATCTAAACTAGCATTTATAAACCTAATTTTATTTATAGGATAATTATTGTCTATATAAAAAGAAAAACTAAAAGTATTGTTTTTGTCAGCAGAAACCCAATTACCAGTAAAAACCATTTCACTAGTAATTTCTCCGTCTAAAGAACCTATCACTCTATCATTAATACTCTCATCAAGATGAAAACTATTTCCGTTAATACTACCCTTTATCTCAATAATTTGCTTTATAGTATCATAATAATATTTACCTGAAAGATTATTATTATTATCTATATATAAATACATACTTATAGGAGTATTACCAATATTTCCCTTAAGAAAATAAAAATCTTTTTTTGATATATCTATATTTTGACAAAAGAGCAAAGAAGAAAATAACAAAAAAATATAAATAACTTTTTTCATTTATAAACCCATAAATTATATTGTAACTATAATAATACAAATGAAAAAATAAAACAAGGGGGGACTTATATCCCCCCTAAGCAAATAAAAATTATTTAATAATTTACTTAGCTATATAATTAACTATTCTAGCAAACTTATCAGCAACCAAAGAAGCACCGCCAACTAAAGCACCATCTATATTAGGCATATTAAGCAAATCATCAGCATTCTTCTCATTAACGCTTCCGCCGTAAAGTATAATCATACCCTCAGAAACATTCTCATTATAAATAGACTTTAATGTGTCTCTTATAGTTTTATGTACATCATCAGCATCTTGAGGAGTAGCAGTCTTACCAGTACCAATAGCCCAAACAGGTTCATAAGCTATAACAACCTTTTTAGCCTCAGCTTCACTTAAACCCTTGAAAGCCTCTTTTACTTGACTGCTTACTATATCAGAAGTAATTCCCTTTTCTCTCTCTTCTAAATGCTCACCTACACATAAAACAGGAACTAAATTTTTATCTAAAGCTCTTTTTACTTTTTTGTTTATAAGCTCATCTTTTTCACCAAATATATCACGGCATTCAGAGTGACCAACTATAACATATTCACATCCTACAGACAAAAGCATATCAGCAGAAATCTGACCAGTAAAAGCACCCTTCTCTTCAAAATATAAATTCTGTGCTCCTAATTTTATATTGCTTCCTTTAATAGCATTATTAACATCACTCAAGCAAGTAAAAGTAGGTGCTATCATAATATCTCTGTCTTTAACATCTTTTACTAAATCTTTTAACTGATTTACTAACTCCAAAGCCTCTTTGTTAGTATTATTCATTTTCCAGTTACCAGCTATAAGTTTTCTTCTCATAATAATTATTCTCCTTATTATAAAATATTACTAGTTTTTTAATAAATTACTTAAATCTTTAAAATTAGGCACTTTTGAACCCTCTATAAATCCAAAAAGAACCATCTCTGTACTTATAATATTAGCCCCCAATTTTCTCATCTGCTCCAAACCAATTTGCTTATCATTATCAGTTCTAGAACCGCAAGCATCAGCAACCACATAAACATTATACCCATTTTGAAGCAAATGATAAACACTATAATATACGCATACATGTGTCTCAGCTCCAAATACTATAATGTTCTTTTTATTTAACTTATTAAACTCCTCAACAAAATCTTCACTAGCAAATACACTAAAATTAGTCTTAGCAAATAATTTATGATGTTTTGGAAGTATTACCCTCTCATCTGTATTACCTAAACCTTTAGGATACTGCTCAGTAACTAAAACAGGTACATCGTATATTTCAGAAGTTTTAAGCAATATATTAGACTTTTTTATAAGTGTATCTAAATTATCTATAGCAGCCAATAGTTTACCTTGTAAATCTATACAAATATATAAAGAATTATTTCTATCTAAAATAGGTTCATTCATTAATTTCATAAATAAATCCTTAAACAAGATTATATAAATATCAAAGAATACAAAGAATATAATTAAGGGGAAACAACATAAACATTTGCTTCCCCTTAAAAAAACTTTCAAAAACTCGCTTATTTATTATTGAGCAGCAGTTTCTTCAGTTTGTGTATTTTGAGCTGCAGCAGTATCTTGTTGCTGAGCATCGCCGCCATTAATTCTTCTTTGTTCTAATTCTTGTAACTCAGCAGCTTCACGAACTCTAGCATTTTCAATAGCTTGTTTTCTTTCGTTTTCAGTTTTTAATAACTGCCAAGTAGCTTCATCGTCGATATCTTCTTCGAAATCAACAACTACTACGTCATATTCCATAGTTACGTCTTTAACATAAGTAATGAAATCGCCACCTTGAGTATCTTTAGTTCTATAGAAACCTAAAGAATCTAATTTTACAGAAGGAATCATTCTAGGATAAAGAGGTTTTCTTACTAATACTCTGTCGCGAACATTAGCTAAATATTCTCTGTTTTCCCATTTTAATTGTCTCCAACCACTGAAGTAAAGAGCACCCATAGGATAAGATTTTAATTCACCTAATTCGTTTTGTAAGTTTACAAAATAGCTAACTAAATAATTACGTCCATATACCCAAGAACTAATAGATTTAATTTCGCCAACATTGTGTACTACACCTTTACCGTCTGTATATTTTGTACCATCAGTTCCACCATACATTTCAAGCTGAAAAGCAGGTTTTACTAAAGCATAGCTATTCCAAGATTGTAAAGGGAAATGTACTCTTACACCAAGAACTTTTCCTGCTTCCCAAGCACCGTTATTACCTTTACTATCTACGTTAGTAACATATGAATTCCTGCGATTTTCTGTTAATCTAGCAGATTCATTTAACCATACTACCCAATTATCATTGTAAAGATTTTGCTGAACAGAAATTACTTCATTTGTATCATCTCCTGCAGGCTGCAAGTTATCAGCATTACCTGTTATAGCAAAGTCAATTAAAGTTGAATTTGTTACACCGTAAGCAGATGCAGCAACAAAAATAGAAGCTAATACTGCGAATAACTTTTTCATAATTTATTGCACTCCTTGTACTAATTAATAAGCATAATAATAGTATTTTATACACTAAATTACCCAATTTGTCAAGTAGATTTAATAAAAATAGCTAAATCTATAAAAATAATGTGTAATTTTAGTTGACATAATCTTTAAATTAAAATACAAAACAGAACTTATTTGCTAATCATATTTTTTATTATAATTTAATTAAATAATTATATAAATTTATTTAAAAAACTCCATCAATGATTTTTTTATATTAAACTTAAATTTTTTCTTATCGCCTGTCTTTTTAGCATTAGGGATATTAACTTTAGTAGCCTCGTCTAAACTCATCATAAGTATACCAATAACTGCAGAATATGCAGGGTTATTAGCAATATCTGTAATGCCGTAAATATTATTAGGAACTCCAATTCTTGCTGTTATAGGCATAGCTCCTTTTACTGTGCTTTGATATGCTTTAGCTAATTCTACCAAACCAGGAAGCAATGCTCCTCCTCCTGTAAACACCATACCAGCAGATAAAGAATCTATATACTTCATCTTTGATAATTCTTTGCCGCATAAACTTAATATTTCCTCTACTCTAGCCTGTATAATTTCTGTTAAAAACTTCTTCGGTATAGCTTTAGTTTTGCCGTTTGTAGTAGGTACTTCAACTATCTCTTTATCACCAACCATATCTATAAATGCACATCCATATTCGCATTTTAATTTTTCTGCTGTAGGTATAGTTACTCTCAACCCCTCAGCTATATCGTTTGTAATATGCTGACTTCCTATAGGTATAACAGCAGTATGCCAAACAGAACCCTCCAAAAAGACCATTAGTGATGTAGTAGAATGCCCTATATCAAACACAACCACCCCAAGCTCTTTTTCATCTTCTGTAAGACAAGCCTCAGCACTTCCGCGTACGCTTACTATAAAATCTTTGCCGCTAAACTTCATTTTATTTAAAGTTCTTCTTAAGTTTTCACTTACATATTTAAGTCCAGTGATAAGATGAACCTTAGTTTCTAATCTTGTGCCAGACATTCCTATAGGGTTTTTTATCTCATCTTGACCGTCTAAAGAATATTCCTGTTCTATAGTTTCTATAATCTCTATATCTGAAGGCAAACGAACATTTTTCGCACTTTCTAATACTCTCTCTATTTCTAATGGAGTTATCTCTTTATCTTTTGTATTAACACCTATAACCCCTTTACTATTCATACCCTTTATATGGTCGCCGCCTATAGTAGCTATAACATCAGGAGCCTGAAGACCTGCCATATCTTCTGCTTTGTTGATAGATTTCTCTATAGCATCAGCAGCAGCATCTATATTTACTATAATACCCTTTCTAATGCCGTCACTCTCACTCTCCCCTATACCTATAATATCAAGTTTATCCTCATTAACCCTTGCTATTACAGTTTTTATTGATGAAGTGCCGATATCTACACCAGCTATTATTGGCTCTTTCAAGGTTAAACTCCTAAATATAATATTATGTTAATATTTTCGGAATATTATGATTTTCATTAATATTTTTTTAAATTAATACTTTTTTATATAGATTTTAATATATTGATGATTTAACTAATAAAGTTTACAAAATCAATTAATAACCCATTTATTATTTTCTTGCTCCATAATAAATGTTTGCCTCATATTTGCTGTGGATTTATTTACTCTATCATAAACAGAAGTACCAACATCTATATAAGCATTTTTACCTTCAAGCTTTATACCATAAACTTTATCTATCTTTGTTTCAAACTCAAAATCTAATGAAGGATTAGAAGCAACATATTCATCTGCATTTTTTACATTACGTGTCTTAGCTAAAACTTCTTTGTAGCTAGATGAATAAAAATTATCATAGGCCATCTTTACGCTCTCTTCATCATAAGGTAAAGATAAAAACTCTTCTAAAGATTTTAAAGCTGATGTTTTTAATGCATCTTCATCATAATTTTTTATCTCAACAGCCTCTTTGTTTTCATTATCGCTTAAAATAATTTCTACTTTCTCGCTGCCACTCCCGCAAGAAACAAACAAACCAAATGAGCCAAATAAACTAAATAAAACAAATAAAAAAATTGTTAAAATATTATTCATAAAAATTAAAGCCCTTCCAATATCTCTTTTCTATTATTTTGAGGAGGTATGGATTCTTTCTCTCTTATTCTAGTTTGTGAGGTAGTTGTAATATTATTCATATTGAGATATTTAACAATACTAGGACGCTCTAATATAATCCTATTGTCCCCATTCTGCCAAGAAACAGTTTCCGCATCCAAAAAAGCTCCCTTGCCGTATTTAGCAGACATAGAAGATAATAATTCTAAAAAATCCACCTGATTGGGCTGAAAATATATAGTAATAGAATATAATGAATCATCTTTAAAAATAAAATATCCGCTCTTATAAAACTTATTCTCTTCTAGAGATAAAAAAGTAGCACTCTCTTCAGAAGCCAAATCTACACCATTAGTATTAAGCATATATTCTTTAGGAAGCATCATAGTATTATCTTCTAATATAGCTCTAATTGTATCTTCTCTTGTGGAGCCTAATTTTATATTTTTAAATCCTGTGATAGGTACATTGATTACTGCGGGTTTTCTTCCTACTACCGAATCATTAGTTATATAACTTTCTTCTTCTGTTGTTGCTGTATTATTATTATTTTGCGGAGGTGTATAGGCATCATTTGTCGCGTATTGGCTAAACAAATTCACACAAAACAAAAACATCATTATTAATATATATCTCATAATATTTTACCTACTTTAAACTATAATATAATATCGACTATATTTTTAATTTAATTATTTTTTTTACATATACTTAAAATATATATTTATAACTTATATATATATAATATATAAAACTTATGAAATTATTTATTATAAAATTATTTTTAACAAAAACACTAGTATTATAATAATTATATAATTATTATGTATACTAAAATTTGAAAATATTCTAAAATATATTATAT
>NZ_SRZM01000242.1 GCF_019402445.1 Brachyspira pilosicoli | reverse complement strand
ATATAAAACCAGAAGATATAATAGTAATATATGATGATATGGATATACCATTTGGAACTTTTAAAATAAAAAAAGGTGGAAGTTCTGGTGGACATAATGGAATAAAAAGTTTAATAGCACAATTACAAACTGATGATTTTATTAGGGTAAGAGTTGGAATAGGAAGACCAAGTTTTGGAAAAAAAGTTAATGATTATGTTTTATCTTCTTTTAGTAAAAGTGAGAGAGAAAATATAGATAATGATTTGGGTGAAAATGTAATAGAAGCTATAAAGACTATATTATTTGAATCATACACTATAGCACAAAACAAATATAATAAAAGAATCAACAATAAGGATACAAATAATGATTAAAATTGTAGCCAAAAACTATATAAAAAAAGATAAAAAAGATGATTTTCTAAAATTGGCTAAAGAATTAATAATAGAAAGCAGAAAAGAAGATGGATGTATAGCTTATGATATTTATGAAAGTATAGACGGACTATGTTTAACTTTTATAGAAGAATGGAAAGATGAAGAAGCTATAAAATCTCATAACAGCAGTAATCATTTTATAACTATAGTTCCTCAATTAGCAGAGTTTCTTGACGGCGAAATGGATGTAACATTATACAAAAAAATAAATATATAAAAAAAATTAAATATATTAAAACTTTTATAATTATAGTGTATAATCTCTTAAAAATTAATTATTATATTTAAGGATATTTATGATACTCAAAGAACTAACATTACGTTCTTTTAGAAATTATAATGAAAATACATTTGAGTTTTCAAAGCATATTAATATACTATATGGAATGAATGGTTGTGGTAAAACTAATATATTAGAAGCTATATATATTCTTGGAAATGGTATATCATTTAGAACTCGTTTAGATAGAGAATTAATAAAATATGGAAATGATAATTATTTTTTAAGAGGAATATTCAAAGAAGATGATTTGAATTATGACACTAATATAGAAATAGCTTATCAAAAAAAAACAAAAAAAGTATTTATAAACAAAAAAGAAATTACATCAAGAAAAAATTTAATAGGTAAAATACTTTATGTTATATTCTTACCAAATGATACTGATATGGTAACACAAGAGCCTAAACTTAGAAGAGATTATTTTAATATGCTAATATCAAGCATTTCAAATGAATATCTTTTATCACTCATAAAATACAATAAACTTCTAAAAATGAGAAATATTTATCTAACGACAAGTCCAAATGATGCTCATATTTATAATGATGATATAGCAAAATTATCTTTATATATTGCAAATGAAAACAAAAAATACTCTATGCTTTTAGAAGAAAAAATGAATGAAATATACAAAACTATTTTTAAAAATGATAATCCATACAAAATAAAATATCTATCTACTATAGAAGATATAGAAAATGAAAATGAGTATATAAAAAAGCTAGAAAATACAATAAAAGAACAAATAAAAATGCGTACTACATATTTTGGTATACATAGAGCAGAGTATCAATTCTTTTATAAGGATTCTTTATCAAGAAAATTTTCATCTCAAGGTGAGAAAAGAATGCTCACACTTATAATGAAACTTGCAAGTGAAAAGATACTATATGAATACAGAAAAAAATCCCCTATACTATTAATAGATGATGCTATGCTTGAACTTGATAATATTAAAAGAGAAAGTATTTTAGAATATATACAAACATTAGGACAAGTATTTATCACAGTTACTGAAAAAGAAAAGTTATCAAAATTCGAAGAGAGTAAAGTCTTCGATATTGTTAATATAAAAAATTAAATTTTTAATAAACTTCTTTACATTATAATTGTTTATGTTAAACTTATTACAAATAATCAATAAAAAACGGAGTGTTATATTATGGGATTATTCTCTAAAAAAATTCAAATAAAAGCACCTATTAATGGAAAATTAATTGATATTACAGAAGTAAAAGATGAAGCCTTTTCAAGCAAAGCACTTGGAGATGGTATGGCTATAGTACCTTCTGAAGGTAAAGTATATGCTCCTGTAGATGGTGAAGTTATTACTATGATAGACACAAACCATGCTATAGGTTTATTATCTGGAGGAGTTGAAATATTAATACATATAGGAATGGATACTGTAAGACTTGGAGGAAAATATTTTAAAGCTCATGTTAAAGAAGGAGATAAAGTAAAAGCAGGTACTTTGCTTATAGAGTTTGAAAAGGAAGAAGTTGAAAAAGAATATGATATAACATCTCCTATAATAATTTCAAATTACAGCGAATTAAAATCACTTACAAAAACAGACCCAAGAGAAGTAAACACAAGTGAAATTATAATGACAGCTGTGAAATAATTTTAAATAAATAAAATTATAAGGGGCTTTAAAAAGTCCCTTTTATTATATTAAGTTTTTGCTTTATTATTCACACAAATGAAAATATTTAAATTTTATATCTAAAAATAATACCATATCTTTTCCGGCTATACTTTATAAAATTGCAGCCTTTTTGCTTCTTTGTGGCAATACCGAAGGCACTTCCT
>NZ_SRZM01000241.1 GCF_019402445.1 Brachyspira pilosicoli | reverse complement strand
CCGATTAGGCACCTACTCGGTGGTGACCCATACGAAGTACGCCTTCGGCGAGAAGCAAAAGGACTGCAATTTTATAAATTATATATTATACAACATATAATCATTATATTTATAATTTTAAATAAGACTTTACTACCCTATTTATAAATAAAATTGACAATTCAAAAATATATTAGTATAATGCCTTTAATATTCTAAATATTTTAAAATGAATAAATAAGGAAGTTTTATGAAAGAAATTATATTAATGATAGCTTTAAGCTTTTTAATAAGCTGCAATAATAAATCGGATAATACACAAAACAATACAACAGTTAATAACAATACAAACATAACAATCAATAATAATACTCAAAATACAAATCAAATTATAAGTCAGCAAACAACTGCAGCAAGAAATAAAAAACCTGAATTCAAAAATAAATATCCAATTAAAAATTACACAGAAGCAGAAGTTGATAATATATTATACAAAACTATTGACGCAGAATTAGCAGATTATGGAATATCCGATAATTCCAAAAAAGAAAGAAGAGAAGAAGAGAAACAAAGATTAGAGCCTATAAAAGATTTATTATTAAAAGGCATAAATAGCAAAGATGAAAATGGAAATAATGTATTAATGTTAATACCTAAACTTGATTATAGAAATTATGCTTATAATGATTTAGTAAGATGGCTTGTTGAACACGGCATTAGTTTAGATGATACTGAAATACTAAATTACAATTATACTGATAAGATTATAGATTATTTATTAGACAGCGGAGTTAATTTTGATTATAATACAATATATAATAAAATTAACTCAGAAAATAATAATTATAATTTAATATCAAAATTGATTAGAAAATTAGAATCTGCCAATTATTATTTTTCTGATATAGATTATCAATTACAAAGCGACTTATTATTTCAAGCAATTTTAAATGATAATTTAGATTTAGTAAGACTATTTTTAAATCTTGGTGCTGATATCAATTCCATAAACAGAATGAGCGATGGTTATGTGGGAACTCCTTTAATGTATAGTGCATATTATGAAAAGTATGATATTATGGATTATTTAAAAGAGAACAATGCTGATATTACTATTCACTGCTTTCAAGATAGAGAAGAATTAGAAAGTATTCATACTTATGATAGCCATATATCTTTTGTATTGATGGAAAATTTTCCTATTTTAAGTCCTACAAATTTAATTAATACTGTTATCACTGGAAACAACAATGAAGATTTAATGATAAGAATATTAAATAAAATATCTCAAACTTTTAAATTTGCAGATACTAGTTACATTTATTCTCCTACATCACAAACTGAGTTTACAAACAATAATGAAAAATATATTTTAATACAAAGTCATATATTAAATGAAGAATATGTAGAAAACCTTATATTAATGGAAAAATATGTATATGATTTTGAAGTAAACGATAAATATTTTAATTATATAACTATATGGAAAAGAGATAAAAACGATGAAAATAAAGCACAGTTTATAACAGGCTTTTATCCAATGCAAAATGATGACTACTCACAAACTTATGATATTGCTTCATCAGGAAACTATATGACAATAGAAGCAATCGATGATGAGGGTACATATTATTATACATTCATAATAGAAAATAATGATTTTTATTTAGATAAATTTTCTCTCTCTAAGTATAATATGTCAGATACTAATGAAGAAAAAAACGAAGAGCATTATTATAATTACAAAACAGATGCTAGTAAATTTAATCATACCAGCAGAATAAAAGCTATTGATTTAGAAAGAGGTTTCTTTAGTAAGTTAATAGAAGAATATAATAAATAAAATAAAGGGATTAAAGTTTTTTAATTAACTCTAATCCCTTTGTTCTTGTAAATCAATAATTAATTCATCAAAAATTAAAATTCTTCAGCATTTTATATTTTCGTAATGAAACCAACTCTTTTAGCATATTTTCAATGCTTTTGCTGATTTACAATATACTTATAATTTTTCTATTTCTTCTATACTCAATCCTGTATATTTAGAAATTGTATTAAAATCTATATTATCTTTCTTCATATTTTTAGCCATAGATATTTGATTTTCTTTAATACCTTCCTTAATACCTTCTTCTCTGCCTAACCTTCTTTCTTCCTCTAACATTATTTGATTACCATATAAGTATGCCTGTCTTTTATCGTACTCATTCATCATTAATCTATCTTTAATAAAGTTATTATATCTTTTCTGTACTTCTTCCATTATAGGCTTTTCTTTTACTAATTCTGACATAATTTCCTCCTTATTATTTTTCTCTTTCATTGTAAAAAATTTAAGCCAGCAATTTAAATCTGGCTATAATAAATCATATTTAATTTTTTTCAATTCTAATATATGTATCTGTAAATGGTCTGTTAATAATCTTTTATTATTAGTGTCATAAATCATATAGCAGGAATGTATAAAATTATTATCATCTAAATTAAAATTAAGAAGATTTATACTTATAACAGGAGTTAAGGCATCGTATTTTTCTCCGTGTTTTAAAAGTTTATTATAATTAGATGCCAAATAATAAAGTATTCTTTCTGGAAATCTTGAATTGCCTTGTAATTGTATTTCTATTATAACAACTGCACCATTTTGAGTTATACACTTAACATCTGCAATAGTTTCTTTATCTTCATAATTTTCTTTATAGTTAAAAGGTGTAAGTATTTCTACACTTCTAAAAGTTTTCATATTAGAATCAAGCATTATTGAATTAATAAAGTCAAGCAGTATAGCGTTACTGTCTTATGATGAGAATAAATATCTCACAAAATAATCATTCAATACATTAATATTTCTACTCATAACTTTATTATACAAAAAATAATTACAAAAGTAAAGTTTTAATTATTTTCTTATTTTTTATATATAATCTAAATATTAAATTATTATAATCTTGAGATATAGAAACTTTATAAAAAATAAAAGAGCTTTAAGACAATTAAAAACCTTAAAGCCCTTTTGTATTAAAATCAATTATAGTCTAAATTAAATTTCCTCACCGTTCTCTATTTTTGTAAGCAAGTCAACTCTCCTAGCATGCCTTCCGCCTTCATATTCCGCATCAAGCCATTCTTTAACTATCATCTTAGCTAAATCAACTCCAACTACCCTAGCACCAAAAGCTATGATATTAGAATTATTATGCTGTTTAGAAAGTTTAGCAGAATAAGGCTCACTACAAACAGCCGCTCTTATTCCTTTAACTTTATTAGCAGCAAGTGAAATACCTATACCAGTTCCGCATATCAAAACTCCGCATTCGCATTCTTTGCCTACAATAGCATCGGCAACCTTTTTGCCATATATAGGATAGTCTACACTTTCTGTAGTATACGTACCATAATCAGTAACAGTATGTCCTAATTCTTCTAAATATTTTATTATCTCTTTTTTTAATTCAACAGCTGAATGATCGCATCCTATAGCAATTTTCATAGTTTTATTTCCTTATATATATTTTTTCTAATATTAAAATCAATTTATAATAAACAAAGTAAAATTATTTATAAGCTATAAGAAAACTCTAATATAGCATAAGTTTTATTATCTTCGCTATCAAATTTGAGTAAAACTTTATCATCAATTATAGCTTTCTTTACAACAATAGTATCTCCTAGAGCAGCAGGTACTCTGTATTCTATTCTTATTCTTTTATAATTATCTTCTACATAATCTATTGCCATATCAATATATCTAGCATTATTAACATGATTATTATCATCTATAAAATATTTTTTTACTTTAAATCTATCAACTTCTTTTAACGCATTATTATCAACTTTTATTTTTCTAGGCAGATAATTCATTTCCTGCTTTTCATCAAAGTTAATTTTTTTAATAAAATCAGAAGGCACTCTTATCAAATTACCATTAGATAAATCAACAAATCCACCTATAGCATAACAAATAACAAGCTCATTATAATTTTCATCATATATCACAGTGTTTCTGTATCCATAAGCTTCATTGCATTCATACACATAAGTACGCACTATCACTTTGTCACTATACTTTGGAAGCTTGTATATATCAACTTGTCTAGATACCAAAAACATACTCACATTATTTTCATTAAAATATTTTGTAAGCTCTTCTTCAGAATCTAATTGAAAAAAAGAACAATCCTGCATTAAATCAAATATTGATGAAGTTTTTAAAAGTCCGTCTTTATCAATCTGACTAGTACCTACAACTGCTTTCATTTCATACATAATTAGTAAACCT
>NZ_SRZM01000240.1 GCF_019402445.1 Brachyspira pilosicoli | reverse complement strand
GCTTTCTGTCTTTTCTTTTGTTTATGTGTTGATTTTTCTTTTTTGTTTTCACTGTTGTCTTAGCTGCCCGCCCAAGTTTTTTTAAATTTGTTGCTTACATAACGCACGCTAAACTAAACAATGTTTTTAAATAAGTTAATAATGCAGTTTTATTATATTTTATAAGCTCTCTACCGTGCGTGCGGTGTTTTAAACATAATAAAATTTTACTCCTATTATAACTATTTACCATTCTTATTAATTATTGACTTTAATATTATGTTTGTTATAATATTCTAATTAAGTCTTTGAAGGAGAAATATATTATGAGTTTAAATATAGAAGATAAAGGTAAAGCAAAAGTTGTAAAATTAGAAGGTAAATTAGATGTTAATTTATCTGTATCTATAGAAAGCGAATTAGATGCTCTTATAGAGTCTGGAAGTATTAATTTGATTTTAGAAATATCTAAAGTTGAATATTTAAGCTCAAGCGGAATTAGAGTATTCATTAATATGATGAGAAAGATAAAAGATAAAAACGGAAGACTTGTTTTAGCTTCAGTACCTGATGTAATAAAGAAAATATTAAAAACTGTAGATTTAGAAGATTTATTTGAAGTTTTTGATAGCGTTGATGATGCTTTAGCTACATTCTAAAATATTTTGAATGTTTTGTTTTTAAAGTAGTAATTATTATTACTTATATAAAAGGTTTATGAAATTAAAGCTATTATTATTACCATTATTTATTTTATTATCTTGTGCATCCAGTCAAAAGAGTGCAGATTCTATTTTTAATAGCAGACCTTTCTTAAGAGAGTATAAAAGATACTCTCTAACTTCTGGAGAGGGTAACCCTGTATTAGATTCTGTTATAGACAGAGAAGGAACTTGGGTATACTATTCCAGAGAAAATGCAGGTAATACCGATATATTTGCTGTAGATTCTTATACACTTGAAACTTTTAGACTCACAAGAAGCCCAGGAATAGATTCTTCTGTATCTGTGGATAGTAAATCAAAATATTTGGTATTCTCTTCTACTAGAGATGATGCTTTTTCTGATATTTATTTATATAAGTTGGTTAATCTTGGTATTAGAACTTCAAAAAATAATTTGGAAAATCTAGAGCAAAGTATAGTAAGAATAACAGATTATAAAGGCTATGATACAGACCCAGAAATCTCTCATAATGCCGATATGATAGCTTTTGTTTCAGACAGAGAAGATAATATAAAAAAACTCTTCACAGTTAAGCCAAATGGTAAAGATGTAATTAAAAGAGCAGATATAGAAGCCTCTTCTCCTACATTCTCTTTTAATGATAGGCATATTGCTTTTATTACTTCAAAAATAGGAGAGCCTTATTCTCAATTAGCAGTAGTAGACTTGCAAGCTAACTCCTACATCACAAATGATATTCAAACCAATTTGATGATTTTAACTGATACTAAAACCTTTAAGTTTAATCCGTCATTCTACAACAACGACACTATAATTTATTTTGAAATAGCAAATGATACTGATAAAGACGGCAATTTAACATATAATGATAAAAGAAGATTAATGTCTTATTCTTTGTCTACAGGACAATATTATGTATTAGAAGAAAATACAAGTTTAAGCACATTTAATGTAGCATATGAATCTGCTTTGGTAGGAAGCTATGTATTAAGCACTTCAGGCACTAGTATAGTAACTATGGGCTCTACTAAAGAATATTTCATTAAAGATGCCAATGCTAATGATATGTATAATACCTTTGTTGCTTTGCCTTATAACAGAAAAGTTGAAGTAATAGAGAAGTTTTCAGAGTATTTCCCTTCAGATGAAGATAGGGGCAATGTATCAAAGGCATATTTCGATGTAATGTATCAGGCCTATACTAATAAAAACAGAGATATTTACAATACTTCAAAAAATGTTCTAACAACAGAATATACTAACACTTTTTACGGATTTTTGGCTTTAAAGATAGATGAAAATTTTGACACTAATGATAACTGGCTTAATGCTTCATATTATACTACAAATGAATCAATTATCACAAGCAATGAAAATATAGTAAATGCTTTATCTTGGGCGGGCTACATATCTGCTAATGAAAAATATAATAAAAATAACACAAATGCTTCAACATTAGAAATTTTAAATAGCATAATAGACTATGACAGCAGCAAAGATTTATATGTATTAATATCAAAATTATATTCTCATTCACTTGAAGATAATAATTATAAATATCCTGCAGATGAGGACTTGTATAATAAACCTTACAGAAGAAAAGATTTAATATTTGCTGATAGGCTTGAAATAGCAAAAGATTTTATAAAAGATTCAAAGATTCCTTATCAAACAATAATAGATAACTCTCACCCCTATGCACCATTATCTGTAGCAAGCAGACTTATATATTTAGACGGACTTATACTTGCTAAAAATTATGATGCGGCAACTAATTTATTTCAGCCCTATATGGAATCAAAAAATGATATAATGCTTGCTTTGGGTTATTATGCTAATGCTAAAATATTATTAGACAAAAAAGATGATGCAGCTTATCAATTATTAGTAAATGCTGTAAAAAGCGGAGGCAAAAACTTTGAGCCTACTTATGAAGCAAAAGAATCAAAAAGAATACTTGCCAACTATTATAGAACTTTAGCAGATAATGCTTATAATGAAGAGAGATACAATATTGCTTATGACAATTATCAAGAAGTTTTAGTTTATAATCCTAATGATGCCAATGCTTCTTCAAGAATTATTGAAAGCGGACTTAGAGCATACAGCACTATAGAATCACTAGAACAAACCATAGCAGAGAGGGAGAGAACTCTTTTATCTACAAGATATTCAGAGCATGCAGCACATGCAGAGCTTGCTAATGCCTACTATTATTTGGCTAATAGATATTACGGCATAGCTATGTCTAAACAATATGACAGCGAAAGGTATGTGCTTAGCGAGAAAAAAAGAGAAGACGGATTTTATTTGTATTTGAATAAGTCTTTTAATACTATAGTAGATAAAGCAGTTTCTTATATGGATTTTGCTATATTTCTTTATCCTGATGAAGAGAATTATTATATAAAAAAGGCTGAAATGCTTACATTTGCAGAAGCCTTAAAAATGCAGGTTCTTCAAAGCGATAAAACATATAAAAGCATAATGGAATTAGTGCCAAGCTATAAAGACAATAATGTAAATAATGATAAATATATAGGCTACAATCAATTAACTCTTCAAACTCCAAATTTAGAAAGCGAAATAATTGATTCTCTTATAATGGCTAAAAGCAAGATAAAAACTAAGCCTAATGTTGTATCTATAATGCTTGCAAACTCTTACTTAATAAACGGCAGATACTCTGATGCGGCTAATGAATATAAAGAAGCTGAAGTTTTATTAAACAGTGTAGGAAGTGATAAGAGTAAGGCTTGGTATCATTTCTTTTATGGATATTCTTTGTGGATGAACAATGATATTAATGGAGCTTATAGAGAATATAATAAGGCAAGAGAGATTTTTGAAAGACTAGGCGACAGTGAGGCAGTATACAAAATAGTAGGCTACACTTCAGTTGCAGCTATTGAACAAAAAGACTACACTAAAGCTATTGAATCATTATTAGAGAGAAACACCATAATTACAAACAATGTAGAGCAGAATGAACTTAATGAACTTCTTATTGCTGCTTGCTACTTAAAACTTGAAGATTATAACAATGCATTAAAATACTGCGACAATGTGAAGGCTAAAATAGACAGTTTGGATTCTTCTTCATATAATCCAAATTATGTAAGTATTACTTTATATGGTGCTAATATTAATGTTGTAAACTTAGGTCTTGCTTCTTTTGGAGGATATATACCAGGTGAGCCTCTTAATGTTGATAAACAGCAGATGCTTTATTCTATATATCAAGAGCTTTATGAGAAGATGGGAAGATATTCAGAGTCAAGAGATGCTTTATCTTCTTATAGGAATTATATTATTAAAGATAAGCCTAAAAAATCAATACAGCCTTTAATGCTTGCTACATACTACAACAATGAAGGCTATTTATATTATAAGCAAGGCTCTGTTTCTAATTCTATTATGTCTTTTAGAAAGTCTATAGAAGAATACAGAAAAACTATAAACTCTAATGCCCTTAACAATAACCCTAGTTTAATATACGAAAATGCTCAAAATGATGCTAAAAACTATTTGAGCTTATCATCGCTTTATTTAAGATATTTATCTCAAAATGATTTAACTGCTATAAGAAGAGAGTTTTTTATGGAGCTCTTTGACACTACAAAAACTCTTCAGGTGCTTTCTACAAATAACAGCGTAAGCTCTAAAGACAGATTATTATTATATTCACATATAGCAGCTTTTCAATATATAATGGCTTTGAAGCTTACTGCTGAAGCTAATGATTTAATGCTTAACAGAAAGAAAAATAATGACGGATCTTTGGATATGAGCATGCATGATGTTAATGTTCAAAGACTTTATATGCTAAAAAATGCTATAGATAGATATAAATATATTCTCTCATCAAACTCGAACTTCCCTGTGGACTTAAAGACTGAAATTATTATTCGATACAATTTAGCTAAAGCCTATGAGCTTGCGGGCAATATTGAAGAGGCTGCTAGAGAATATATATCTGCTTTTTCTAAGGCTAAAGTTAATGCTTTTGCAGTTGAGGAGATTGCTATACTTACTACTTTAATAGATTTTAGTGAGAAGTATAGAGATATTTATCCTGACAGTCTTGATGAGCCTGTAATGTATGTGTTTAGAATATTACAGAGATTAAGAGAAAGCGTGTTTATGATTACTTTTGTAGAAGAAAATAATCTCATACTGCAAGAGGCTAGGTATAAAGTAATAGAGTTTTTGGAAGGCAATTATCCTGATGCTAGCATTAATATACTTGCTATGTTTGATGCAATAGATATGCGTAGGAAGTTCTTAGATAAAAGACTATATACACTCGGAGAGAATAACTATTATCTTAGAGATTATTATAAACTATATGAAAAAGCCCTCTATGCTTATCAAAAATATTTGTCTGCAGTAACAGCTAATTATGACAAAAAGCTTGAAGAGTCATCTCTAAAAGAAATTACAGAATATGAAAAAGAAGCTATTAAAACTTTTGAAAATACACCTATAAAAAATATAGTAATTTGCGATGTGAAGGCTACTGATATAGATAAATCAATGCGTAGTGATGAAACTCTAATATGGGATACTTATTTGGGTTATAGATTTGTGAGGGAGAATAAAAAGACTTATTTCTATTATCAAACTAATGACTTAATAAAAACAAAAAATTATGTTACTCATATTGGTGAGAGTCCTATTGTTATGAGTAATAATAATGCCTTTGTACGCGAGCTTTATGATTCTACTGAATATATGCTTCCTCCAAAGGTTGCTTATGTTGATAACAGATTAATTTCTTTTTATAAAGTTAATAGAAACGACAGAAAAAATATAGATATGACTGCCTCTTCTGCAAGCAACACTCTTCTTACAAATAATGTAAACTATGCAGATAATTATAGAGAAAATGAAGCTAGAGTGATGCCGGTTAATTATGTAGATAATGAAGATGACACTAATCTATATACTAATAATATAATTACAAACAATGCCACTAATAACACTCTTCAAGCTACTAACACTATTAGAGCTACTAATAGAGTGAGAAAGTTTAGGTTTGTGCCTTTTAATGATTTATTAACTAATGCCTATGTGCCTTTGGTTGTAGATATTACAGACACTAAAGCTTCTGATATATCAAACTTAATGAAAAAGAATTTCTATATTCTTTATGCAGACAAGAAAACTTTTGATGAAAATAAAGAAGTATTAAAAGAAGTTAATAATATAGCATTAGTGGTAGGCAATTCTAATACATATTCAAGAATAATGTTTTATACTAATTATTTCCAAAGTCTTGTAACTAATTCTTTGGAAGAGAGCATGAAAGGCTATGACAACAATTTATTTACAGTATACGGAAAGCCAGATAACAGCATGACCACTCTTTCAAATGAAACTTATAATTTCAAAAGCCGTTTGCTTGCATCATACAAAAAAACGCCTTCTGTTAGCATGATTTCTAATATTATAAGCTATTCACAATCTCCTAATGAGGTTATGGACAATTATGCTTATTTTATAGAAGATAGATATAATGCAAAAGACACCAACACTGCATACAATCTCTCTGAAGACGGATATAAATATTTTGCTTCCTCCTACAGTAATATAAGCGATTCTAATGCCTACTACTTTATGAAGGCAATGCTTCCTGTTTATAGAAGACTTGGAGATGAAGGGGCTGTTAAGGGTGCTAGAAGAGCTTTGCATTTTATGTATCTATACACAAATGAAAATTATCATTTAATAGATGAATACTTTACTCCTCGCACATTATCAAGATTCTTAAAATCAGGCGAAACTGTAGAAAATAATGTAAGATACGTAAATTATATAGCACAGAGAACTACAGGCACAAATAAAAATAAAATATTAGAAATAGCAGTGCTTTATGATTTAATATATGCTAAAACTCCTTTAGATAAAGTAACAAACTTACTCACTCTAATGACAAATACAAATCAAATACTCACAGTTGCAAATACAATATTAGATAATAAAACTACAAATGAAGCTAATATATTCTTAACTATGGATTATATTTACGGCAATCAGTATATATTTGAAGCTAATACTATTTCATCATTTGCTAATTTGTTTTATTCGCTTTATAAGGATAAGCCAAGTTATATATACGGACTTCTAAATAAAATAAGAGTGCCTGAGAGCGATTTTAGAAAGAATATTTATAATGCATATAACATATTTAGTAATGAAAACACAAATACTATGTTTATATTCTATTCTTATGAAGATGATAAATATACTTCTTATAGTTATGTTGTGGGTGATAATGAAGTAAAAAAATCTTCTCTTGTATCTATTGATAAATTAAGAAGTAGTTTAACTGCATTTACAAATGCTCCTAATGCTAATGAAAGAATGAAAGCATTAAAAGCTATAGAGTCTCAAATGCTATCTTCAGATGTATCTAAAAATGCATCAAGGGTGAACACTGTCTATATTACAGGCTCTTATCCTAATTTATTTACTATACCTTTTGCTTATTTTAATGACTTTAAGAATGCTGATGTTATAAAGATAAGAGAGTTAAAGTACGTGCCTATGGACGTTATTAATATAGGCAAGGCTAATATTAAATTAAATACTCAAACTAATTTTTACACATCATTAGAGAGTTTAGCTGTTGGTTATGCTGATGGAAAAAGAAAAGTGCCTCTTACTCACTATATAGGAATAGACACTAATTATAATAAGCCTTATAATAAAGAAGATATATTCTTATCTCCTGCTAGAAATGCTGATATATTTAAGTATTTAAGCGACAGAAGCAACAATAAATTAATGTTTACATACAGCACAGATTTATCGGGCGATTATTATACTGCTATGAAGTATTTATATATGAACTTTAATAATGGCGTTATAGACTCTTACAGATATATTAAAAACAATACTGTAAACCCTAATATAATAAATGCTTCAGATATGAACACTTTATTTAAGGGAAGCTATACTCTATTTGACTACATACTTCCTGGCATACCAAAATAAAAAGCATATTTTTAAGTTAAAAACATAATTACACTTGCAAAAAATTATATTTGTTCTATACTTAACTATATATAAATATCATAAAAAGTATTATTATTATTAATAATATATATATATAGGAGTATCAATGGACTTATTAGCACATATTTTAGCAACAGAAAATGATGAGAGGTTTATTAAAAGCTTACTTTCAGAACTTTTTACCAAAGATGAGCAGGATATGATTCAGCAAAGGCTCAGGATAGTCACCCTGCTTAGGAGGAAAATGCCTCAATATGAAATAGCAAAAAGTCTGAATGCTAGTCTTTGTTCCATTACAAGAGGGGCAAAGGAATTAAAAAAACAAGATAGTGCTTTGGCAGTTATAGTTGATAAATACCTAATGAACAATAAAGAGTTTCAAGAATCCTTAAACAAATCATAAAAATAATAAACTAATTTCATCTGCATAATTAAAATAATTTTCTTTTATAGATAAATATTCATCTGTTATAAGGAAATAATTTTTGTTGTTTTTTATAATTGATGAATATTTGTCTTTAAAATCTTCTTTAAATAAAGTGTTATAATTATTTATATTTATGCCTTTTACAGTCCTTAGAGAGAGAAATATAAACTCTTTTTTTTGTGTTTCTTTGTCTATATATTCTATTTCTTTAATAGGTTTTTTATTTTGTTTAATGTGTTCAATATATGTTTTTACATTTTTTATATTTTCGTATCTTTCGTTGTTGTAGTATCCTACAGCAGAAGCTCCTAACCCTAAATAATTTTTTAGTTTCCAGTAGTTTGAGTTATGTATTGACTCATAATTATTAATAGCATAGTTTGATATTTCGTATCTTATAAATCCCAAATCTTTTAATGTGTTTGAAGATATTTTATAATATTCCACACTTTCCTCTTCTTTTGGCAGATAATCTCTCCATTTCTCTTCAAGTGATTTTGTTAGCTCCAAATAGTAAAGAGATATATGTTTTGTTTTGGGTAGTAATTCTAATGCTTTTAGAATGTCTTTTTTTGTTTGAAGCTTATCATTTAGGGGCAGTCCCGATATAAAGTCAAGAGAAATGTTATTTATAGCAGAGGCGTTTAAGAGTGTTAGGGCATTAACAATCTCTTCTAATTCTGTGCGTCTATTTATGAGAGACAAAGCTTTTTCATTGAATGTTTGAAGACCTAGGGATATTCTTATATTTTCTACACTTTCTAAAAAATTAATATATTCACTGTTTATATCATTAATATTTGATTCTATTGTTATTTCTTTTATTAGTTTTATGTCTTGATGATTTTTAAGAATATTTAATATATTGTCTAATAAATATTTAAGTAAATTAGCGTTTAATACTGAAGGCGTGCCTCCTCCAAAGTATATTGTTTTTATCTCTTCTTTATAATCATCTATTCTTAATTTTAATTCTTCAATTAATGCATCAGCGTAGTTTTTATATGTTTCTTTTTCATTCATATTAACAACAGAAAAAAAATTGCAGTAGCTACATTTGTATGTGCAAAAGGGTATATGTATATAAAGACCAGACATTAGTTTAAGAAATCTTTAAGAGAGCTATATCTTTTGGAATGCATTTTTTTAAGAGCCTTTTTTTCTATTTGCCTTATGCGTTCTTTGGTGAATGAATACTTCTCTCCAACCTCTTTTAATGTCTTTTTCTCTTGGTCAAGACCGTATCTTGCATTGATTATTTCTTTTTCTATATCAGAAAGCTCTTCCATTGCTATTTTTAACTCTTCAGTAAGCTCTTTATCAGATAATATGTCTTCTACAGTTTTACTGTTTTTATCTTCAACTACATCAACTAATCTGTCTTTAACACCGTCCATATTAAAATCTTTTTCAAGTGACACATATTCATTATTCATAGCCATAATATTTCTAATTTCTCTAGGCTCTTTTTTTAATATAGAAGCCAAATCCTCAACATCAGGCATATGACCAGTTTTGTAATAACATTGATGAACAGCCCTCTCCAAATCCACCAAATCCATAGCTTTGTTCAAAGGAAGCCTTATGAGTCTTGATTTTTCATTGATAGCCCTTAATATGCTCTGCCTTATCCAATAAACAGCATAAGAAATAAAATGATATCCCTTGTCTGGGTCAAATCTGTCTGTAGCTATTATAAGACCTAAATTACCTTCACCTATTAAATCCTCTAAAAGTAAACCGCTGTTTTTATACTGCTTAGCAATGCTTATTACAAACCTTAAATTGCTTCTTATAAGTTTAGCCCTAGCTTGAGAATCGCCTTTTTTTAATCTCTGAGTTAATTCTATTTCCTCTTCTCTAGTAAGAAGTTTCTCCCTCTTGGCATCTGCAAAATATAAAGATATATTATTATTTTCTTCTATATTACTCTTTGTTCTACTATTTGGCATTAATTTTATGCTGTCCTTTATAAATATCTATTAGCAAGGTCATGTACTACAGAATGGTTAAAGGAATGTGAAGATTTATTAGCCACAACCCTTCCTATTATAGGTCTTCCTAATATATATAAGTCTCCTATTATATCCAAAATCTTATGTCTTACAAACTCATTATCGAAATGAAGTTTAGTATTAATTACCTTACCGTCACAAAGAAGTATATGACTTCCTATCATACCGCTTCCAGCCATACCCATCTTTTGAGCATAGTCAATATTGTCTATAGTGTTAAAAGACCTTGCCCTTCCCACTTCATTAGTAAACTGTTCAAAATTGTCAAACTTGTATGTATATTCCTGAACGCCGATTGTTCCTGCAAAATCTATACGCAAACTCACCTCAAGACCATTATATGGAGAGAGTATTATATATGTTTCATTATCATTAACATTTCCATAGGTTAGCGTTTCATCTATCACTATAGGCTCTATATAATCATCTTGCTCAACAAAACCAGCCTCTTCTAAAGCATTACAAAATACCAAAGCAGAACCATCAACATTAGGAACTTCTCCATCGCATTTTACTATTAAATTTGTTATACCCATCATATGAAGTGCTGCCAAGAAATGCTCGGTTGTTTTTATATATCTGTTTCCTGCAACTAATGCTGTAGAGTTTACTGCTCCTGATTTATCTTTTGAAAGTATGTTGGTGTGGTCTAATTTTATTTGTGTGTTGGTATTAATATCAATAAAAACGATGCCTGTATTTACTTCAGCAGGTACTAAAGTAAGTGCTGTTTTTCTTCCTTCCATTAGAGCAAAACCGCTTACCACTATACTTTTGGCAATAGTTCTTTGCTTTACTTTATATTTGTTGTTAGTTTTATGATGATGAGTGTTATTGTTGTTTGATGTATTATTTTCTATAATATTTTCATTTTTCTTAAAAACTTCATCGCAAGAAGATAATAGTTTACTCACACTAATAGGCTTTTCTAAAAAGTCATAAGCACCCATTTTAGTAGCCCTTACCGCAGTTTCCACCCCAGCATGACCGCTCATCATTATAACATTAGTATCAGGATATTTATTTTTTATATTTGACAATATATCCAAACCATCTACATTAGGAAGCCATACATCTAGAAATACTAAATCTATTTTTTTGTTATCAAATGTTTTTAAAGCTTCTTCGTAGTTTTTAGCAATATCAACATTATAGCCTTCATCTTCTAATACATTTTTGCATGCATTTAAAATATCTTCTTCATCATCTATTATTAGTATATTGTTTTTCATCATAATTCAATTTTCCTACTCAAATATAATATTATATTAACCGTATAAAATCAATATATTATATATATAAATTATCGGAATTATGTTAATATAATAGTATAATTATTCATTTTTTGATATAGTTGATATCTATGTAAAAATGAAAAAAATATAAATTAATTAAATATATATAAACTTTATAAGGATTAATTTTTGTATATGAAAAAGATAATAATAATACCAGATTCATTTAAGGGAAGTGCTAGCAGTTTAGAGGTTTGCGAATGTATAGAGAGAGGGGTATTAAAGGTAGTTAAAGATGTTGTTGTTAAAAAGATTCCTATTGCAGACGGGGGTGAGGGTACGGTTGAAAGTGTGATTTATGCTACGGGCGGAGAGTTTATAAGACTTGATGTAAAAAACCCTTTAGGAAAAAGTGTTAGTGCTAAGTATGGATTAATTAGCAAGAGTCAGGCTGTTATAGAGATGGCTGAGGCTTCGGGGATTACATTAGTGAGTGAAAAAGAGAGAAACCCTTTAAAATCTTCTACCTATGGAACGGGGGAACTTATAAAAGATGCTATTAATAGGGGAGTTAAAGAGATATTAATTGGCATTGGGGGCAGTGCTACTAATGATTGCGGTATTGGTATGGCTAATGCTTTGGGGTATAGGTTTTTAGATGAGAAAGGAGAAGAACTTGAAAGCATTGCTGAGAATATGATAAAAGTAAAAAGCATAGATGACAGTAATGTTGATAAAAGGCTTTTTGATATAAAAATAAATGTAGCTTCTGATGTTAAGAATGTGCTTTATGGAGATGATGGAGCTACTGCTATATACGGCAAACAGAAGGGGGTTACTGAAGAGAGTTTTGATGTGCTTGATAATGGGCTTAAAAATATTGCTGGCTTAATAAAAGAGAAATATAAAAAAGAGATTGATTTTATAGAAGGCTCTGGTGCTGCCGGAGGTTTAGGAGGGGGGCTTATTGGTTTTTGTAATGCGGAGATTAAAAGCGGAATTGACGCTATGCTTGATATAATTAATTTTGAGAGAGAGCTAGAGGGTGCTTCTTTGGTTATCACTGGAGAAGGAGCTATTGACGGGCAGACAAAAAAAGGAAAAGTACCTGTGGGAGTTGCTAGGAGGGTTAAAAAATTAAATAAAGATATTTCTGTTATTGCCATTGTTGGAGATATAAGAGAGGGTGCTGAGGCTGTTTATGAGATGGGGATAGATTCTATTATGCCTGCTTTAAAGAGGGCTATGCCGCTTGAGGAGGCAATTGCTAATTCTAAAGTTTTGATAGAAGATGCTTCCGAGAGGGCATTGAGGTTCATTAATATCAATATATGAAAAATTGTATTAATTTGTTTGCATATGGGCTTATTATATATTTTTCCTATATGCAATGATTTTATTTCAAAAAAATTATTCTTTAAAAATCATTCTTTAAAAAATATTATTTAAGCAGAGTTAAGTTAGTTTCTCTAAAAATAGCATATTCAATATTGCTTCATAATCAAAAAATAAGTTTCTAATTTTATATAGCAATTGATTTTATAGTTTATTAGGCTTATAATAGTAAACATAATTTAATTAACATATTTATTTGAAATTATATAAATTAATAATAAGGAAACCCACTATGAACAAAATTATACCTTTCTCGCCCCCTGACATTACAGACAATGAAATTGAGGCTGTAGTTAATGTTTTAAAATCCGGCTGGATTACTAGCGGAGTTGTAAACAAAGAGCTTGAAGAGGAGCTTTGTAAATATATAAATGTTAAAAGGGTAAAGCTATTATCTAGTGCTACTATGGCTATGGAGCTAGCTTTAAAAATATTCGGTGTTACTGAGGGCGATGAGGTGATAGTGCCTGCGTATACTTATGCTTCTACTGCTAATGTGGCTATACATTTGGGGGCTAAGGTTGTGTTTATTGATGCGGCTGATGATGACTTTAATATAGATTTAGAGAAGCTTGAAAAGGCTATTACAAGTAAAACAAAAGCTGTTATTGCTGTTGATGTTGGCGGTAAACCTTGCGATTATGACGGCATTATAAAAATACTTGAAAAGAAAAAAGATTTATTTACTGCATTAGAAACCAATAAATATCAAAAGCAATTAAACAGGGCTTTGTTCTTGCTTGATGCTGCTCATTCTATTGGTGCTGTTTACAAAGGAAATAGGGTAGGAAGTCAGGCTGATTTTTCTTCTTTCTCATTTCATGCTGTTAAGAATGTTACAACTGCTGAGGGTGGAGCTTTGAGTTTTAATGATATTGGCGATATTAATGCTGATGAGATTTACAAAGAAGTGTCTATTTGGGCTTTGAATGGTCAGAACAAAAGTGCATTAGATAAAACAAAGTTAGGAAGCTGGAGATATGATATTGAGGTTGCAGGTTATAAATGCAATATGAGCGATATTCATGCGGCTATTGGTTTATCGCAATTAAAGAGATATGATGAGATGCTTAAAAATAGAAAAAACATTGTGAATATATATAACAGTGTTTTGGGTGCGAGCAAAAAAGTTATACTTCCTGTATTCAAAGACGATGAGGCTGAATCATCTTATCATTTGTATTTATTAAGAATTAGGGACTATGATGAGGCTGATAGGGATTTGCTTATAGAGAAGATGGCAGAGCTTGGCATAGTGCTTAATGTGCATTATTTGCCTCTTCCTTTTCACAAGGTTTATAAGGATTATGTTGATAATAATTATATAAATGCTTTTAATTTGTATAAGAATGAAGTAACTTTGCCATTATACAGCACACTTAAAGAGGAGGACGCTTTATATATTGCTAAGAATATTTTTAGGTATTTGGAGAGCAACTGAGTTTAGGAAGAAGCGGTTGTGTTTTTATGTTTTTTTATTTGCAGGGCTTTGCCCCGCACCCCACTTCTTTTGCCGAATAGGCACCTACTTGGTGGTGTCCCAAAGAAGCAAAAAGACTGCATTTAATAAAGTATAGCTTTTTATGTATAACAAAATATAGATATTATTTTATATATTCCAAAATATAAAGTTAAAACATTTGCACTTTTTGCAACTTTTTGCGGCGGGAAAAAGTTGAAAAAAATAAAAACTTATGACAAAACATAATTATTTAGGATACATTGATAAATTATAATGTTTTATATTTTTGTTAGTTTGATTATTGTTATTATAGCTCTCCTTTTCTGCTATCTCTACTACGAAATAAAAATACATAACACTAAAAAAATAAATAATAATCTGCAAATAATGCTCGCCGTTAAAACTTATGATAATGACTTAATTAACATAATAAAAGATGATGATGTTAAAGGAATAATCATTAATATAGCCGATATTAATACTATTGAAAGACTCATAAAAAATATAAAAGAAAATATAAACAAAAAAATATTCATAGCACTAGACGAAGATTATAAGCCAACGCATAATTTATTTTTTGACCAGCACTTTAAGGTTTATCAAAGCTATATTGGTGAGAGGCAAAGCGAAACTTATGCATACGATATTGCTAAAAAAAGAGCATCTACTCTTAAAGCTATTGGCGTTAATATGTTTTTATCTCCTGTGGTAAATACTCTCTGTAATGAAAAATCTCATCTAAAAGAGCATATCTTCAGCGGTGATAAACAAATTGCTTCAAAGTTAATATCTCAAACAATTAAAGCGTATAAAGACAGTGGCGTCCTCACCGCCGCAAAATATTTTCCAAAATACTATGATGATGAGTTATATATATTAGATAATATAAAAAATGTTGAAAATATAATAGACTCAAAACAAACCTTCTTGTCGGCAATAGAAAGCGACTTCTTTGTGATGAGCCATATTAAAAATGAAAAATTATACAGAGATTATCTTTTTAATAGCCTTAACTTTAAAGGCGTTGTAATGAGTGATTATATTAATAAATATTCTCTTATAAATACTAATTTGCTTAATGTTATTGATTACAGGTTTTATAAATTAAATAGAGAAAAGATAAAAAATATTAAAACAGAGGATAGTGAATTATGCGTAAAAATTTCAAAGTTGTTAAATCGATTATAATTTTATTTAGTTTTGTAATTGTTGGGCTAGCTATTAATTCTTGCACCAAAAAAGACAGCATCACAGAAGATGAAAAATATATTTTGGAATTGAAAAAAAAATATTCTTATTTGTCTGATTATATAGATGAAGTTAATAGTATGAGCATTGAAGAGAGGCGAGGGCTTCTTACTATGGTGGGCATCACAGACACAGTATTAAGTGAGGAAACTATAAAGACATTAAAAGATAATCATGTTTCTGGAGTTATACTTTTTAATTACAATATAGTAGATGAGGAACAATTAAAGAAACTCACATCGGACTTAAAGAAATATGTTAACAAAAATATGTTAATATCTATAGACGAAGAAGGAGGCGAAGTCTTTAGAATACCTTTCGACAAATACAAAGACATTTCAGCCAAAATGATAGGCGACAGCAACAGCATTGAATATGCCTACAACATTGCATACAACAAAGCAAAGTTTCTAAAAGAGATGGGTATTAATATGATACTAGGTCCGTTATGCGACGTGCCAAGCAATAAAGATTCTTATATATACAATAGAAGTTTTTCTACAAATGTTGAGATGGTTTCAAAAATGGTGGAAGCTACAATAAAAGCTCAAAAAGATGCTGGTATTATAAGCGTTGTTAAGCATTTTCCTGGTCATGGGGACACCGTTGTTAATTCGCATAGTGAGTTTCCTGTGATAGATAAGACTTTAGAGGAGCTGAAAAATAAAGAATTAATACCTTTTCAAAAGGCTATAGATTTGGGTGCTGAGATGGTTTTAGTTTCGCATATAAAAAATAAATATATAGATGATACACTTCCTGCTAGCATGTCAGAAAAATATAGAAAGTTACTTGAGGAAGATATGGGTTTTAAAGGCGTGATTATTACAGATGATCTCGTTATGACAGGAAAGATTGAGAGCACTATAAATTACGGCATAAATCTTACAAGCAATATTTATAAGAATGTAAAAGAGATGTTTAGAAATATAGAACCAGATATAATTTCATGTGCTAAGGTATTAAAGATAATGAGAGAAAATACCTAACACACAAAATTATTATTTAGTTATTAATTAGCTTTTTTCTTTTTTCTGTTGCTGTTTGGATTTCTTTTATAAGTGAGAGTAGAATCTAATCCTTTAGCAACGAATTCATTTATTATGTTTACTACGGTATGATATGTTACATTATATTGTTTAGCGATATCAGTATGTGTCAGCCCAGTGTTTTTTTTGTCATCTAAAGCTAATATAATGTTTGCTCTCGATATCAACCTTTTAGATTTACCTTCATTTTTAATAAAGTCTTTAATCTTTTGTTTTTCTTCCTCTTTTAAAGATATTATGTGTTTAGTAGTTATACTCATTTTTTAAACCTCCAATTTTAATACTAAAACAGCTAATTTTAAAAAAGATATTGTTTAAGCTAAAAATTATTTTTTAACTTAAATACATATAACATAAAAACACAAAGAAAAATATAAAAATACCATTAAATTCATATCATATTTTAAGGGGACAATATAACACATTATAAAAAAATATCAATATGAAAAAGAATTAGTTCCCTAATATATGAAATATTATTCTATTTTATATGTCCAATAATGCAAAATTTACCTCCTTATATGTTTTTTTCATACCCCTTAAATAATATAAACATGTATTTTTGGTATTATGTAAAAAGTTTTCATCGTTTATAGAAGATAAATTTATATTAATATTTACTATAGAACATTTTGCCGCAGCATATAGTATTGTATAGGCACATACTATATCGCTTATAACGCCCTCATTGCCATATTTGTGAATTATCTCAAAATGCTCTAATAACTCATAACAGCTTTTAAGCGTTTGAAGAGGAGGCTCTAATGCTTTTTTTGCTGCCTCAGAAATAGCATTTTTTCTTATCTCTTTTTGTTCATCGGTGTCTTTAGGTAATTTGTATGCGTCCATAATTAATTGAAACATATCAGCATCTTTATCTACAATTTCTATTAACTGAGATTTTATTTGTTTTATATTTTCTACAGCATTATTGAAAGCAATTTGTTTTTCTGTTTCTAATTCTTTAAACTTTTTTTTGTTTACGGTGAGATGAGCAACCATTCCAGCCAAAGCACAGGCCAAGCTAGCAACAACAGCAGTAACGCTTCCTCCACCCGGAGCCGGCAATGATGAATCTACATCATTAATATAATCTAACACGCTTTTGTTTATGAGCTTTTCCATTTTCAAAAATCTCCTTAAAAGTTTTTTAATGTTTTTTTGTGATGCGTTAATAATTTATTAGAGAGTTCAATATACTAAAGATTTTATATTTTGTCAAAATTTGTTTTTTAAAATTTATGTATTTGTGGTGGCTTTGCCCCCACGCCCCCACTTCTTTTGCCGACGCTCTGCGTGCCGTAGGCAAGGCACCTACTCGGTGGCGACTGAAGGAAGTGCCCTTGTGGCGTGACCCAAAGAAGCAAAAAGACTGCATTCAATAAATTATAGCTTTTTACGTGTAATAAAATATAGATATTATTTTACGTATTCCAAAAATATAAAGCTAAAACAATATCACTTCCTCTTTAAGTGCTTAAACTGCTCCTTGGTTGCTTCTATTATCTCGTCTAATGTCATACTCTCTCTGCCTAACGCCCTCTCTAATTCCTCAATCTTTTTACTCTCTTCAAGCAATGCTTTTTCTCTCTCCCTTTTTTGTTTTTGAAGTTTCCTTGCTATTTCTAATAATTCTTCTTCTGTGTAATGGGGTTTTATGAGTTTTTCTTTATCTCCCTCTCTTAAATAGATTTTTAAAAAACTTAAAAAATCAAGCCATAATGTTGGTATGTTGTTTTTCTCTTTTGCCTTTAATTTCGCATATTTAATACACTCCCTCCAATCATACTTTCTTTCGTTAAAAATCTTTAATAATAGCTCTTGTTTTTCTTTGCTCTTAAAACCGTATAACTCAGAGATTTTGGAAGCATTATTGTAAGTAAAATTATTAAATACTTGGCATAATTCTAATACAAAAGAATCAAACTCTGAGAGAAGAAAATTACTATTAATTATATTATTATTTTTATTATTAATTATATTATTATCTTTAACTTTTTCTTTAATACCATCTAAGCAATTTTGATTATACTCTTTTATATTATTTGATAAATCTGTATCATCATTTAATTTAATTCTATTAACTAATTTTATTTTTGCTAATGAGAAAGCATCATCATTTTTATTGGTATTGTTGTTTTTATTAATGCTTTCATTTTCTTTATACTCCTGAATGTTTATATTAATTTCTTTATTGTTAGTGATTTCTTCATTGTTTTTTAATTCTTCATTTTCTAATTTTTTATTTTCAGTATTATTTATATATATCTTTCTCTTATCCACATTCTTCTCTTTTATATCATAAACAACCCTTATGTAATTATGCTCCTTTAATTCTGATATGCATCTCGATATGCTTACATTGCTCATAGAATACAAATTAGCAAAATAGGCATTTGTGGCAAAACAGTAGCCTTTCTCATTGCTGAGGGCTGTAATCTCTCCGTATATTAATCTTGTGAGAGGGCTTAATCTTTTGTCGTATCTAACATTTGCGGGTATTATGGCATAATAATTTTTTTTGTCTTTATTCATTATAAAAACACCTCTAATAGTTTAATAATTTTTCTTTATACTAAATTCAATTTTTATAATGATTTATAAGCTTAATTTGCTGGATTTTATGATTTTTTGTAATTTTTTATGATTTTTCTTATAATTAATAGACTTGTTTCAAAACTAAATTAATAAATATTTATATGTTTTTAGTTTAATATTTAGTATGTAAAATATAATTAGTATTACTTTCTTAACTTGCACTTTTTGGTTCTTTTGACGAAGTCCGCAGAGCGAAGGCGGGAAAAAGAACAATTATTATAAACTTAAAAATTTTTATGTTTTTATTATTTGTGGTGGCTTTGCCCCCAC
>NZ_SRZM01000024.1 GCF_019402445.1 Brachyspira pilosicoli | reverse complement strand
GATGGAAAGGCTGCTGAAATATCTACTAAATGGTTTGGTAAAGATGTATTTATAAAAAGCTAATTAATAAAAAAATAGAACAGAGTATTTAATTACTCTGTTCTAACAAATTTATATAAAAAAACAATATATATCAATTATGGAAAAAAGTAAGAAATATACCAACAGTTATAGCACCAGAAATAATACCAGAAATATTAACAGCCATAGCATGAAGAAGCAAACAGTTAGAAGAGCTATTTTCCTGTCCATATATATGAGCACCCCAAGCAGGCACTGGGAAAGCACTAAGTCCTGCAGAACCTATTATAGGATTAACCTTGCCGCCTGTAAGTACATTAATAATCTTAGCAACTATAACACCTATTACAGTATTTAATATTAATGATATAAAACCAAATACAAATATTAATATTGTGCTTAAAGATATAAAAGTATCAGCAGAAGCAGAAGAACCTATAGCTATACCAATAAGCATAGTAAGAATACCTGTTAAAGATTTCTGTAAAGTAACAGAGAAGTTCTTAATAATATCAGATTCTCTTAAAATACTTCCAAAAAGAAGTGCCGCTATAAGTGGGAATGAGTTAGCTAAAAATATACCGCAAAGAGCCATAGCAATTACAGCAAATATAATCTTCTCTCCCCTTGAAACATGTCTTAAATATGACATAGATATAGTTCTTTCTTTTTTTGTAGTTAAAAACTTAGTAACTCCAATCTGCAGTATAGGCAAAAGTTCCATATAAAGATATGACGCCATCACAATAGGAGCAAAATATCTAGCATCAGTTACTAAAGTAGTCATATACATAGCTAAAGAACCATCAGCAGCCCCTATAATAGAAGTAGCAGCAGCCACATCAGAACCAACTAAATTGCTAATTATAAAAAACACAACAAATATACCAATCTGAGAACTAGCACCTATAAAAAAGTTTTTAGGGTCAGCAAGCACAAGACCTAAATCTATCATAGTTCCAACTGCAAAAAACACAAGCACCGAATAAACACCACTACTAGCTCCATTATATATCATACCTAAAAAACCATTAATAACATCTTCAGTTATTTTAGGCAAAGGCATATTAGCAGCTAGTATAGCAACACCCATAGGCAAAAGAAGTAAAGGTTTCTTATTATAATATATAGACATATAAATTAAATAAGCACCTATCAATATCATTATTATTTGAGAAAAAGACGGCGGATAAAAACCAGCAAATAAATAGTTAAAATCCAACCCTAAAGCATTATTCATATTCACCTCTCAAAACTACATCACTTAATCTGCAATATCACTTGACCTTCTACAACAGATGAACCTTTCTCAACATGTATAGATATAACCTCTCCAGAAGCAGGAGCAGTAAGTTCATTTTCCATCTTCATAGCTTCTAATACAGCAACAACCTGACCCTCTGTTACCTTATCTCCTATAGCAACATTAAATGATAATATAGTTCCAGGCATAGTAGCTTTTACAGATATAGCATTCTCATCTATAGCAGGAGCTTTTTGAGCAGCTGCTGGTTTTGCAACTGGTGCAGAAGCTTTTGTATTTACTGCCTGATTACTTATAACATTATTAACAGCAGTAGATAAAACTTTATTTGAAGCAACAGACTCATTTCTTATCTCTTCAACAGATACATCATAACTTTTTCCATTAACAGTTACTTTATAATTTTTAATCATCATTTATCTCCTAAATTATTTTTATATTTTTTTATTTTATCTTATTCTGTCAGCCATACCCCATACAGGAGTTTTAGACTCTTTTATTGAAGTTATTACAAATTTAGAATTACCGCTATAAGCAGTGATAGAAGCAGTAATAGCAGCTACAAGCTCACTGTCATCTAATAAATCCTCTTCTTTAGTTTTACTCTCTTCTACAACCTTACTAATCTCTTCTTCTTTTTTTGTGTTTCTTGACTTAAAAATGATACCCAAAAATAAAGCCAAAACATAAAAAACTAAAGCAACAATTAAAACAGATATTATACCAAATATTGTAATAGCAGCATTATGATCCATAATTTATTCACTCCTTTTATTATAATTACAATATAAAATTACAAAGGTATATTACCATGTTTACGAGGAAGTCTAGTTTCTCTTTTGCTTACTAACAAATGAAGTGCATTAATGAGATAGCTTCTAGTATATTCAGGCTCTATTACATCATCAACATATCCTCTAACAGCAGCTCTGTAAGGATTAGCAAACTCTTTTTTGTATTCTTCTATCTTTTCAGCTCTCATTTTCTTAGGGTCTTCAGCTTTATCTATTTCTTTTTTAAATATAATGTTAGCCGCACCATCAGGACCCATAACAGCAATCTCAGCAGAAGGCCAAGCATAAACCATATCAGCACCTAAATGTTTAGAACACATAGCTATATAAGCTCCGCCGTAAGACTTTCTTATAATAAGTGTAATCTTTGGAGCAGTAGCCTCAGAATAAGCATATAAAAGTTTAGCACCATGTCTAATAACTCCATTATGCTCCTGACCTACACCAGGTAAATATCCTGCAGTATCAACCAATGTAACCAATGGAATATTAAAACTATCGCAGAAACGAATGAAACGAGCAGCTTTATCAGCAGCATTAATATCAAGTACGCCTGCCATAGAATTAGGCTGATTAGCTATTATACCAACAGATTTTCCGTCAAGACGAGCAAAACATATAACTATATTAGTAGCAAATAAAGGCTGAAGCTCAAAAAACTCACCATTATCAACCACTCTTTTTATAATCTCTTTTATATCATAAGGTTTATTAGGACTGTCTGGAAGTATGTTTGATAACTCCTCATCATTTCTATTAGGGTCATCATTAGTACTTTCTAAAGGCACATCTTCCAAATTATTTTGAGGTATATAAGAAAGTAATTTTTTAACACCTTCTAAAGTAGATATCTCATCAGGGAACATCAAAGAAGCAACACCAGAAGTTTTGCTATGAACAAAAGCTCCTCCAAGCTCTTCTGCAGAAACCTGTTCACCTGTTACAGCCTTTACAACCTGAGGACCAGTGATAAACATATTAGCAGTTTTATCAGTCATAAGTATAAAGTCCATCAAAGCAGGAGAATAAACAGCACCACCCGCACAAGGTCCCATTATTACACATATTTGAGGAATTACACCAGAAGCCTGTACATTTCTATAGAAAATATCACCATAACCTCTTAATGAATCAATACCCTCTTGTATTCTAGCTCCGCCTGAATCGTTAATACCAATACAAGGGCAGCCTAATTTTATTGCCATATCTTGCACTTTACAAATTTTAGCAGCATGCATTTGTCCTAATGAACCGCCTATTACTGTAAAATCTTGAGCATATACACATACTTGTCTGCCGTTAATTTTACCATATCCTGTAACTACACCTTCACCTGCTACTTTGTTTTTTTCCATACCAAAATCACTGCATCTATGTTCTATAAAAGCATCAATCTCGCAGAAAGTGCCTTCGTCTAAAAGATGCAATATACGTTCTCTTGCTGTTAATTTACCTTTAGCATGACGTTCTTCTATTTTGTCTTTTCCGCCAGCCTCTTCTATCTTTTCTTTTCTTTTCTTAAGTTCATTTATTTTTTCTTGCATATTTGAAACCTTTTATTTGTATTTAATTGTGTTTTTTAATTAAAAGTTAATTCTGCTAAATTTAAAAATACAACTAATTACCATTTATTGCAATCATATTTTATCATTTTTGTACTTTTTAACAATTTAGTCGAAAGTTAAAAAATGCAAAAAACAACTTGCAAAAAAGTTAGAATAGTCTTACAATGTGAAAAATTAATAATTCAAATAACATTATTGTATATAGAAAAAATAAACAAAAATCAAATTATATATGGTTTATTTTTTTTAATTACTATAATTTAATATATATACAATTTTTTAGGAGAAAGAATAAATGAAAAAATTAATTATAATAACAAGTATATTAGCAATGAGCATAAGCAGCGGACTTATGGCTAAAACAGGATTTGGTTTAGGGTTAATGATACCGCTTGGAGCAAGTTTCAGCAGTTTCAGCGGAAATGAGGCTCAACATGTAAAATCTGATACTGGATTTGAATTTGGTATTCATTTACAGCCTGCATATTATTTTGGGTTTAACAATTTATCATTCGGCTTAGGATTAGATTTAGGATATAACAGAGATGTGTTTGCTTTCAAAGCAGTTATTGATGAAAAATCAAAAGGCGGATTAACTTTCGATAGTTTAATGGTAGGAATACTTCCTAGAATAGATGTTTGGTTTGTATCAATAGGTGTAGGTGCTGGTGTAAAAATACCTTTAGCAGGAAGCAGTTACTTTAGAGAAAGTGACGGAGGATATACTTCTCAAGGATATGATTATAAAAAGCTTAAAGATACTTTTAAAAATCCTTATATACCTTATGTAAAGGGGGTTGTTGATTTCTTATTGCCTTATAACCTAGTTTTAGGTATATATGCTTCTTATGATATACCTTTAGTAGAATATAAAGACCCTAATAATAATATTAAAATTTCTTCATTTGATTTAGGCGGAGAGATTGGATTGAGATTCTAATAAAAATTAATTAAAAACAATTTTAAGGAATGCATATTTAATAATATGTGTTCCTTATTTTTTATAATAGTTTTTTATCATAAATAGATTATTACTATTTCCGAGTATAAAAAGCAGTACAATATAAAAGGATTATAAAAAATGAAAAAAATAGTGATAATTGCGAGCTTACTAGTAATTGGATTAAGCGGAAATTTGATGGCAAAAACTGGTTTTGAAGTAAATGTTCTTCTTCCTTTTGGATTTAGTTTGGGTACTTATACTGGTACTGATGCTACTAAATATACTAAGGCTGATGCTGGATTTGAATTTGGAATACATGTTATACCTGGATATTATTTTGGAATCAGCAATATAGGTTTAGGAATTGGATTTGATATTGGTTATCAGAAAGATGTATTTGCTTTTGGGTTAAAATCTCAAAGCGGAAGATATGGTGCTTCTTTTGATAGTTTTAATTTAGGATTATTGCCTAGAATTGATATTGGATTTGTATCTTTAGGAGTTGGAGGAGGATTCAAGTTTCCTATAGCTGGTCTTATGTATCAAAGAGATGGTGCTGACGGCATAGGTCAGGCGAGTATGTATGATACAAAGAATATTTATAAAGAGTTTAATAAGCCTTTTATACCTTATGTAAAAGTTATGCTCGATTTTATATTACCGCTTAATTTAACAGCAGGTATTTATATTGCTTATGATATACCGTTTATGGAAAGTAAAAGTCATAATTTCAAACTTTCTAGTGTAGATTTGGGAGCACAATTAGGTGTAAGATTCTAAAAAATAGTAAAAAATAAAAAGAGCTTATAGAAATACTATAGGCTCTTTTTTTATTTATTGTAAGGAACTCTCGTCAACCTCTGTTGCCTGAAGACGGGTTTTTAATTTATCTATCATATTGCCTTCTACTGCCTTTTGAAACTGTATGGCTACATCTTTGTTTTTTGTAAATCTTGGTATTGCACTTGCTATTAATGCTGATATTCTTTTATCAGATTGAACCATATCATAAATATGCTCTGGAATAGCTACTATTAATGTGGCACCTTTACTTTCTATTGGGTTTCCTTGAGATAACAAAGAATATATTGTTGGGCTTTCTGTTTCAACATATGAAAGAATTTTATTGTAGAATATATGCCTTTTGTCATTCGGACTAAGAGGAACATCATATGCTGGTTTAGGAGCATTATTAATTTCTTTTGGTTTTTGAATATTATCATTACTAAGCCCATAGTCTTCATTAGTGTCAGAAATAGTTTGAATATTGCTTGAAGATATAATGTCTACAGGGCGAATCAAATTGTCTGTATCAAGAAGTAAAAGCATACGCATCTCAAATATCACTCTAGCATTAGAAGCATTTCTTATACGCTCTTCTACATTTAATATATAATCAAGTATTCTCTCTATTTCATCATCGCTATAATTGTTAGCAAAAGTTTTTAAATCATCTCTCTCATTTTCTGTTATCTCTAATAATTTAATATCATCAATACCGCTTTTTATCATTAACACAACACGCATATATTCAATTAAATTATTAATGAATGTTCTTGGGTCTACAGACTCTTCAAATAGCTTCTTAACAAATTGAAAATAATTTTTTTTGTCTTTTGAAATCATTACATCAAAAAAATCTTTAACAAAAGAAAAATTATTACCCCCAACCACAGCTATAACATCGGCACTAGTAATATGCTTCTTGTCTGCAGTATAGGCTATCATCTTTTCTAATATAGTTTCACTATCACGAACAGAACCCCTAGCCTGCTTTGCTATCAAAAATATAGCCTCATCATCATATGCAATATTTTCTTTGTCTAAAATACCCTTAAGAATCTTCTCTAAATCCTCTATACCCAAAGACTTAAAAATATACTGCTGACATCGGCTTCTAATTGTAGGAAGTACTCTGTCTGCTTCGGTAGTAGCAAGTATAAACACAACATGAGCAGGCGGCTCTTCTAATGTTTTAAGTAAAGCATTAAAAGCTTCATTAGTAATCTGGTGAACCTCATCTATAATATATACTTTATATTTACCAGCAACAGGCGATATGCGTACATTTTCTATTATTGTTCTTATATTTTCTATACCTCTATTGCTTGCACCGTCTATTTCAATAACATCTAAAGGAGTGCCGTTTTCTATTTGCGTACAAGAAGGACAAACTCCGCATGGTTTATCTGTAGGACCATTAACACAGTTTAAGGCTTTTGCTATAATTCTTGCAAGAGATGTTTTACCTACTCCATGAGCTCCAGAAAAAAGATAAGCATGTGCTATTTTTTTTTGTGCTATACTTTTAGATATTGTTTTTGTGATATGTTCCTGCCCTATTACCTCTTCAAAAGTTTGCGGACGATATTTTCTTGCTATTACTTTATAATTTTTATCCATCAAAAAATCCAAATTAATGTATGTTTTTATATTTTAACAAAATAGAGTTAGTTTGTCAATTTATTAGTATATACCTAAACAATTATATTTTGTAAATTTATATATTTTTATAAAAGTTTTATCAACTTTTCCCGCCGCTACAC
>NZ_SRZM01000239.1 GCF_019402445.1 Brachyspira pilosicoli | reverse complement strand
CCGAAAGGTACCTACTCGGTAAAAGAACTGAGGGTTCGGGGGCTAGTCCCCGAGAATAAAAAACTTAAAAAATATTTTCTGAGAAACTAAAATCAATATATTCTAAACTAACTATATTTTGTTATATGATTTTTTATTCAACTTTTTCCCGCCTTCGCGGTGCGGACTTCGTCAAAGTTTTTACCCTCCGGGTACGCTTCGCGAAAAGTGCAAGTATATTTTGTCAAACCTATATGAATAATAAGTATAACTAGTATCCATAAATAATTAGAATAAAAAGAACTATAGTACTTGAAACAACTCTTTTTTATGAATTTAATTATTGCAAAATAGAATAAATAATTTAATATTATATTATAAAATTATCAAAAACAGAGCATAATAAATGAAAGAATTATACAAGCTAGATAATGCCGCAAAACTTTTTGTATCTATAAAAAATAAAAAAAATATTCCTATATTTAGAGTATCAGCTCTGTTAAAAGATAAAGTAAATGAATCAATACTTCAAAACGCCCTAGACATCACAATGAAAAGGTTTCCAACTTTTGCTTTGTCCATAAAAAAAGGATTATTTTGGAACTACTTTGAAGAAAATAATAGAAGGCTCTTAGTTGAAGAAGAGAAATATTATCCTTGCTACAATATAAATTATAAACTTAATAATGGTTATTTAGTTAGAGTGGTTTATTATAAATATAGAATATCTGTAGAAGTGTTTCACTCTCTTGCAGATGCTACTGCTTTAATAAGTTTTTTAAAATCTCTCCTTTATCATTATCTCACATTATCAGGAAAAAAAATTAACGACCCTAATGAAGATGTATTTAAAGACAGCATACACACCACACGCGACTATGATGACAGTTTTAAAATGCATACACAAAATAAAAAAATAACAACAAAAGAAAAGAAAATTAAAAATGTTTATTTAATAAAAGGCAAGCAATTAAAAATATACGGAAATAATGTTGTTCATGGAATTGTTAGTGTAGAAAATATTAAAAAAGAAAGCAAAAAATATAATGTTACTATCACAACCTACATTGCTTCACTTTTAGCATATTCTATATATGAAGCAAAAATAAAAAATAGATTAGACGGTAAAAATATAGTAGTATGCATTCCTGTTAATCTAAGAACAATATTTCCTTCAATATCTTTAAAAAACTTTTT
>NZ_SRZM01000238.1 GCF_019402445.1 Brachyspira pilosicoli | reverse complement strand
CATTCTTTATTTCATTATTATCAATGAATATATCAAGTGCTTTATTATAAGATTTATCTAATAAAAACATTTTATTTTTACCGTCTTCAGTATATATTTTTTGAATACATTCTAAATCTTGATAATCTTTATTATTAATAAGCTGTCCTATTTCTGAATCAAAATCTACTTCCAAATTCTCTTTCAAAAGTAAAGTAAAATTCACTGTACCGCCTCTTCCTCCGCCATAATCATAATCCCCTGAAAGCATTAACTCTTCTTTGCCGTCATTATTGATATCGCATAAAAAGAAGGATGGAAAATATATACGCCACCCCATTGTTTCATCTATATATTCTAAATATTTTTCTTCATCAAATTTACTGAAACTTATAAATTTAGAGCCTTTAGTATAATCTTTCAAATCATT
>NZ_SRZM01000237.1 GCF_019402445.1 Brachyspira pilosicoli | reverse complement strand
ATAATTATTAAAGCAAAACCGATAGATTCCATTCTAAGAGATACATTTTCTATTGGAATATTATAAGCTTGAAATATTACATAAGCAAAACCATATATAAAATATCCCCTAGGCACAAAATCATCAGATAATAAAAACACTATCAAAAAAGGCACTACAAAGTTAAGTGTTATTATTAAAAAAATATTTTGTTCTGCAATGGTAGCCAGAAACCCAAGTAAAAGTATTCTAAAAGCAACAAGAGGATAATTTGATGCTGTAAAACTTTGACGCATTAAAGCACATATAAATATACTAACCACTCCAATAGTAGAGTTTTCTCTTCCATAAAGTTTAGCTGTTATAACAAGAATAAAAAGCCCTACCAAAACACTTGGAGTAAAGTCTGCTACCCTTTTTAAAAATGATATAAATATTTCTTTTTGCTTTATATAAAAATCTTTTGAAAGCAGATTTGAATTTATTATTTTATTCATAATAATTACTATAAATAAAAACAAAAAAATAGTCAATAAAAAAATACAATATAACTTAATTGAATTTTATATTGTAAATAGTATAATAGCAAAGAATATTCATATAGGCTTAATAATGAAATTAAACTACACCCACACATTATATGCAAGTTATAATGGATATATAACTCAAGCTATAATAAATATTTTTCCACCACTTATTTTTATAGTTTTTCAAAAAGATTTTAATATATCACTCACACAAATAGGTTTATTATCTTCTTTTAATTTTGCAATGCAAATGATAATTGATTTTTTGGCTATTAAGTTTATAGATAAAATAGGATATAGAATACCAATAGTTTTAGCACATATATTTTCTGCTTTAGGATTAATACTGCTTGGCATACTTCCTTTTTTTATTAATCCATATATTGCTATATTAATATGTTTTTTTATTAATGCCATAGGAGGAGGCTTAATAGAAGTTTTAATAAGTCCAATAGTTGAAGCACTTCCAGATAATAAAAAAACTAAAGCTATGAATATACTTCACTCTTTTTATTGCTGGGGTTCTATGTCAGTTGTAATATTTTCTACTATATATTTTAATTTATTTGGCATAGAAAATTGGAAATATTTATCTATTATCTGGGCAATAGTTCCTTTAGTAAACATATTTTTATTTGCCAATGTGCCTATAAATGTATTAGTTACTCATGAAGAAAATAAAAATGCTGATAATACAGTTTCTATAAGAAAATTATTATCTGTAAAAATAGTATTAGTTTTTGTTTTACTTATGATATGTGCGGGCTCTAGTGAACAAACTATTGCACAGTGGGTATCGTTATTTGCTGAATTAGGTCTTAATGTAAATAAAAGTTTTGGGGATATATTTGGTACAAGCATGTTTGCTTTTTGTATGGGAATAGTTAGGCTTATTTACGGATTTAAATCTGAAAAGATAGATATAAAAAAGGCTCTTATTGTATCTTCTATATTTTGTTTTGCTGGCTATATTATAATAGTGTTTAGCCCTTATGCTTTAATATCATTAATAGGCTCTGCTTTAGTTGGACTTTCTGTAGCTATAATGTGGCCTTCTGTATTTAGCTTGGCATCAAAAACTTACAGCAAAGGTGGCACTGCTATGTTTGCTTTGCTTGCTTTGGCTGGAGATATTGGCTGTGCTATTGGACCTGGAATTGTAGGGATTGTTTCTAATAATAAAAAAATAATCAATATATTTAATAACATCATTTCAAACAATGATATAATGCAAATAGGTTTAAAGGCAGGTATATTTTTTGCCGCAATATTTCCCGTAATTATGTTTATAACTTTAATATTTTTTAGAAGAAAAGAAAATTAATCTTTTACAACTTCATCTATTAACTTAAACAAATCATTTTTATTTTCGCATTTCATAAACTCTATTTTTTTATCCATTCTAAAACCTGTAAGATATTTCATAATAAATTTACGCATAAAATGTATACCACTCACCTCTCCATAAAGTTCACAGCAGCCGTTTATATGTTCTATTAAAACATCTTTTAAATTTCTAGTATCATCATCATTATACTCAGAATTATCATCAAATATAGTATTTAATTCCCTAAACACCCAAGGATTACCAATAGCAGCCCTTCCAACCATAATGCCGTCAACTTTAGATATCTCAAATGCTCTTTTAGCATCTTCCTTTGTTTTTATGTCCCCATTTCCAATTAATATATAATCATCTCCCAAAGCCTCTTTTACCTTAGCAATAGCCTCCCAATCTGCAACTCCCCTATATAAGTCGCTTGCATATCTGCCGTGAAGAGTAAGAAATACTGCCCCATTCTCTTTTAAAGCTAAAGCCCTCTCTAACTCGCCGCCCTCGCCTCTCTGAAAGCCTAATCTTATTTTCACACTTACAGGCAAAGGAGAAACACTTTTAACAGTATTGAGTATAGAAAGCATTTTGTCTGTATCCGATAAAAGTCCAGCCCCTCCATTATTTCGCACAACCTTTTTTGTAGGGCAACCCATATTAATATCTATAAATGAAAAACCAGATAAATCTGTAAGCTCTATCGCCTTCTTAAAATCATCTTCTTTATTTCCAAATATTTGCAAAGATATAGGATATTCATCTTCCTTATGCTCCATATATCTATAAGTCTTT
>NZ_SRZM01000236.1 GCF_019402445.1 Brachyspira pilosicoli | reverse complement strand
AAAAATTACTCAGGAATTAAAGTTATGATAAATGTTAGTTTTGAAGAATTAAAAGAGGCTGTAATAAAAAAATTAATATTAGCAGATGTTAGTAATAGTGATGCGGAGATTGTTTCTGATGTTTTGTGTTATGCTGATGCTAGAGGAATTCATTCTCATGGTGTTATAAGACTTGAGCATTATATAAATAGAATAAAAGCTGGTGGAATAAATTTAAAATCAAGTTTTAATATAGAAGTAAAAAGGCCTTCATTTGCATTAATGGATGCAGATGGAGGTTTTGGTCATATTGCTATGAAAAAAGCTACAGAATGGGCAATAGATACAGCAGATAAACAAGGAATTGCTGTAATAGGTATAAAGAATAATAGTCATTGCGGTTCTTTGGGATATTATAATAAAATGGCAATAGATAATAAAAAAGTATCTCTAATAATGGTTAATACAGACCCTTGCGTAATACCTTATGGTGGAAAAAGTTGTTTCTTTGGAACTAATCCTATAAGTTATGGTTTCCCTGCTAAAAAAGATTTTTTACTTGGAGATATGGCTACTAGTGAGGTTTCTCTTGGAAGAATATTTACAGCTCGTGATAACAATGAAACTATACCAAATAACTGGGGCGTTGATGAGAACGGTAATCCTACAGATGACCCTAAAAAAATAAAATATGTTGTGCCTTTTGGTGGTCCTAAAGGGTATGTTATTATGACTATGATAGAGGCTTTTACAGGGCTTTTGATTGGAAATGTTTATTGTAATAATTTGGTTAAGATGTATGGAGATATGGATAAAAAAAGAGATTTATCTACATTTATGCTTGTAGTTGATCCTTTTCTTTATAATGAAGATTATTTAGACACTGTTCAATCATTTATAGACGATATAAGAAAAGAGCCTCCATTAGATAAAAGTAAGCCTATAACAATACCTGGAGAGAGAAAAGAAGCTTGTTATAGAGATTACTTAAAAAACGGCATACCTTTATCTGAGAAAGTTTATAAATATGTTTTTGGAGATTGATTAAATATAACAAAATTTTTAGCGTATATTTAAAATAAATGCATTTTATAAATTTTTATTTTTCATAAATATATTAAATTGCATTTTTATTATAAATTTATAATTTAATTGTATATTAAAAGGTAT
>NZ_SRZM01000235.1 GCF_019402445.1 Brachyspira pilosicoli | reverse complement strand
TTAACATGTAATTATAATCAAAAAATAATAATATATACAGAAATAGTTGAATCTTTATATCTAAATAAAGAAATATTTGAAATTGAGAAATTGTATAATAAGTTATCAAGAATATATAAAAAGTTTTTTTACAATTATGATATATATACAAATAAATTATTGTCATTATATGTTTCTTTTATATCAAAACTTAAAATAAAAGCGGACTTTAATTTTATATATGGACTAATACTAAAAGATTTTAATTCAAATTTAAATGATGAAATAAAAAATAATACTTTATATAATTACACAATACTTGATAAAGATAGATTAAAGAGTGTTTTGAATGGTCAATTATGGGTTGGAAATACAAATAAATTTAATGATCCTATTGATCCTCTTATTAAAAAAAATAGAGATAATGAAGCATATAATTACTTATTAGAAAAAATAAAAGTATCTTGTTTGACTACGCATAATGATAATACTTTAATGTGGAGTCATTATTCTGATAAACATCAGGGTATATGTATTGAATATGATATTAGTAATATATCTAAAAGGAAAGAAATTATTTTTAAAAAAATTAAGTATCATACTAAAATGAATAGATATAATTCATTTACAAGTAATGATGATTTAACAATTAGAAATTTTGTTTTAGATGAATATACAGAAATAAATTATATCATAGAATCATTTGCTATAAAATCTAAAGAATGGGAATATGAAGACGAATATCGTATACTTTTTTATGATGAAGAAAATAAAAATCCTAATGGTAGAAGTATTGATTTACAAATAAAAAGTATTTGTTTCGGTGTAAAGACTTCAGATGATGATAAAGAGCTTGTATACAATATAGTGAATTCTATCAATGAAAAAAGGCTTGATTATAATAATGATATAATTAAACTCTATCAGGCTGAACTAGATGACAATGAGCTTTTTAAAATTAATATCAAGCCTTATAAACACAAAAATATTGATAAATAAACAATAGAATATATAATTATTTCAAAATTTTTATTTATAGGAGTTATCTACATGAAAGTAGCTATTATTTTTGGAAGCAGAAGCGATACTGATAAAATGAAGAATGCTGCCTTATGTTTAAAAGAGTTTGGTATTGAATATAAGGCTTTTGTATTGTCTGCTCATAGAGTGCCTGAACATCTTGATAAAACTATTAAAGATATAGAAAATCAAAACTTTGAAGTGATAATTGCTGGTGCTGGTCTTGCTGCTCATTTACCTGGTGTTATAGCTTCTAAAACAATACTTCCTGTAATAGGGGTACCTATTAGTGCTAGTGTACTTGATGGAATGGACGCTTTACTTTCTATAGTGCAAATGCCAAAGCCCATAACTGTTGCTACGGTTGGTATAAATAATTCTTATAATGCTGGTATGCTTGCTGTTGAAATGTTGTCTTTAAAATATGAGAGTGTGAGGAATAAATTAATAGAATATAGAAAGAAGATGAAAGAAGATTTCATATCAGATAACGAGAAGCCAATAGATTTTGGTATTTAGTAGAGTTTTTTAAACATATCGTCGAGGATTAAATATAAAATTTCTGAAATATATTTATTTACACTTATACTTAAAGAATAATTTTCTATCAACTTTTTCCCGTGTACGAGCTGTACCA
>NZ_SRZM01000234.1 GCF_019402445.1 Brachyspira pilosicoli | reverse complement strand
TTTTTTGTATCCATAATTTTGTTGTTATAAATAATTCTTTTCTGTTTATACCGCTTTCTTTTATGGCATCTCCAACAGCTTTTTCATTTTCATATGAGGCTGCTGTGTCTATTAATCTGTATCCTGTTTCAATAGCATTTAGTACTACTTTTTTACATTCATCATAATCTTGAATTTGATAAACTCCAAAACCTAAAATAGGCATTTCCAAACCATTATTTAATTTCACATATTTCATTTATAAATCCTTTTAATATTATTTTATTCTAATTTTTTTTCTTTTAAGTATTTTTCAAGTAAGTCTGCTATTTCTAAATTGTTTAAATCTGAAAAAGGAAAATGAGTATTTCCATATATTCCAATTTCTGGAAGAATTACAACATCTACATCAGCATTATAAGATTTTAAAGTTTCTTCCCATTTTTTTATTAACTCTACTCTCAATCTCCACTCTTCCAAATAAGGATTATCAGATTTTTCTTTTGGTATATTATCCCCATAATAAATTACTATAGGTATGCTTGCTAATTTTTTGAAATCATCTTCAGATATTTCTTTTATAGGAAAATATGCGGGCATAGTAATATTAGTAGGAGAAGCATTTTCAGGAAAAGGCAAACTGCATCCGCCAGGCTCATACAATACTAATGCCTCAACATTTTTATTTTTTATTGCTGTAAAAAATGCAGGACCAGCTCCTTGAGAATGTGCTAGTAAAATTCCTTCTCCTATTCTATCAAATAATGCAGATAAACTATCAGATACTACTTCCTCATCAAAATTACCAGTATTAGGAGTAACTTGCTGAAAGTATTGAGTTAAAGTTTCTTCATCATTTTTAAATTGCACATTGTCAAAAAAATGAGGCCAAGAACCTATTCTAAACCAATTAAATAAAGATTGTTCATCAGGAGTAGGATTAATAGTTATAGCTACAGAACTTCTTCCAGCTCTTCCTCTCCTTGGCTGATCTACCAAATATACGCTATATCCTTTTTTTAAGAAAATATTTTGAAAACCTTCTCTTCCGTCTGGAGTAGTTTCAAAGCTTTTAGCAGATTGTCCTCCTCCATGCAAAAATACTATAGGGTACTTTTTAGAATTAACAGGTATTTGATAAAATGCATATCCATGGTCGCTATGATAAGTTTGTCCGTTTGAACTTGGAAATAAAGTATCTTTTTCAAATTCTCCATTTGCAGATAACACTTTACCACCAAATGTGAAACTTCCTTGTTTATCTATAATAATTTTATTTTGCGTATCATTAGAATTATTGCATGATATGCTTAATAATATTATTGAAAACACTAATAAGAATTTTTTCATTATATAATCCTTAAAATATTTTTTATTTACTACTGCCTATTAATTATAATAAGCAGTAAGTAAATATAAAAGTTTTATAGTATATTAATATTTTGAAGCCATGTTTTTATATTATTTTCTGAACTATTAACGCTTCTTCCATATATACTCAAACCCTCTAATATAGTTGAATTAGGACATAATGAAGTTATATCAGTAACGCTTCTTCCCATTCTGCTTCCGCCATGAGTACATAAAGGAGCAATTTTTTTAGCGCTGAAATCATGAGTTAATAATAATTGTTTTACTGCCTGAGGAATAGTGCCCCACCAATTAGGGTAACATAATATTATAGTGTCGTAGCTTGACAAATTATTTATATTAGCACTTAACTTTGGTAAAAAATCATCATTTTGTTCTTTTCTTGCCTGATTTACAGTATCATTATAAGAACTTGGATATGGTTCAACGGTTTTTATTTCAAACATATCTGCTTGAGTGAGGTTTTTAATCATATTGGCAGCGGTTCTGGTATTTCCGCCCCAAGAGAAATATACTATTAAAGTTTTTGAGCTTTGAGCGTTTAAGCCTCCAACTAATAATGTACTTGAAATAAGCAATGACATTAACATTATTTTAATTATTTTTTTCATTTTTGTTCCTCCTTAATCTACTATCAAATAAAGTTTTATTTTTTTTAATATACACCTATCTTGCATTTTTCATTATATTTTTATTATAGAGTATGATTAATAGACTTGTTTTAAACTAAATAATAAATATTTACAATAATTTATAATTCCCCAGTTCTTTTGTTGGCACAAAGAACCAAAAAGACTGCATTTATTATTACAATATCTCCAATGATAACAAATATTATTATCACCAATTATAAAGCAAATACCATATTAATAATTATTCTATATTATTAATTATTGTTATGGCGTTTAAGGTTCTTGGGTAGCCTATATAAGGCAAACATTGTGTTACTGCTTCAAGCATCATATCTTTACTGTTGCCCATCTTAATATTAGCATTCGCATGTGCTATAGCTTGAGGTTCTGCTCCGCCTAAAGATATTATCATTATAAATGTTAATAACTCTCTAGTTTTTAAGTCTAAACCTTTTCTTGTGTAAAAATCTCCAAAACAATTAGCCGATAAAAAATTCTGTATATGCTTCTGATTAGGTGCAGCATTTGAATGTGCAGCAAGTATCGCATCTCCAAATATGCTTACCTGTGTTTCCAATCCCTTATCGAATCTTGTACTTTCTGTAACTGTTGATTGAGATTCTATAGGAAGTGAAATATTTTTTTCTTTAAATACTTCATTTGCTTTTTCTAATGCAGCAAACACCCTCGGAAATCCAACATAAGGCGAACATTGATATAATGCTTCTTTTATCTCTATAGGACTAACTCCAACATTCAAAGCTGTTTCTACATGAGGTTTTATCATATCAGTGCCTTGTGATGCTGTTAAAGAAACTAATGTTACAAGCTCTCTTAATTTAGGCTCCAATGTGCCGTGATTATAAACTTCTCCATATAAGAAATTATTAAATATACTTTCTAAATCTGGATCATTAGGTTTAGTTAGGCTTGCATCTCTTTTTAGTAATTCATTATATTTAGTTTTTGCTTTTTCTGTCATAGTTAAATTTCCTCCTTTATTTTGTGAATTTGCTATGCATGAAAATACTATTACTAGAATAGATAAAGATAAAATAATTTTTAATGTTTTTTTCATTTAATAATCTCCTTAATTTTTAATATTTCAATTTTAATAATTGCTTTATAAAGTCAGCATCATCATTAAGAAATATTATGTTTTTATTATTATCCAAAGTTTTTATAATATTCATGTCATTATCATCTAATGTGAAATCGAATATTTTAGAGTTTTCTATTATTCTTTCTTTGTTTACGCTCTTTGGAATAATAGGTATATTTCTTTGAGTAAGCCACCTTAAAATAACTTGAGCTGCAGTTTTATTGTATTTTTTACCTATACTTTTTAATATTTCGTTATTGAAAATATTATTTTTTCCTTCTGCTAAAGGTCCCCAAGATTCTAATGTAATATTATATTCTTTCATTAAGTTTTGCTCTTCCCATCTTTGAAAAAATGGATGAGTTTCTATCTGATTAATTGTAGGCATTATTTTACTATGTGCTGCAAAATCAATTAATCTATCTTTATAAAAGTTGCAGCAGCCTATAGCCCTTATGTGTCCTGCTTCATACAATTCTTCCATTGCCTTCCAAGCTGCATAATAATTACCAAAAGGCATATGAAGTAAATATAAATCTAAATAATCCAATCCTAATTTTTCCATAGACATTTGAAATGCTTTCTTTGCCTTATCATAATCTGCATCTTGTATCCATAATTTGGTAGTGATAAACATTTCTTTTCTGTTGATTCCGCTTTCTTTTATGGCATCTCCGACAGCTTTTTCATTAAGATATATTGATGCTGTGTCTATATGTCTGTATCCTGCTTCAATGGCATTTAGTACTGCTTTTTTGCATTCTTCATAATCTTCTATTCTGTATACTCCAAATCCTAGAATAGGCATTTCAACATTATTATTTAACTTTATACAATTCATAATGTCTCCGTTTTTTATAAATATTATTGTGTTATTATTTTATTTCTTTTATAACTTTGGCAGGATTACCTCCAACTATAGTACCACTTGGCACGTCCTTATTTACAACAGCACCAGCAGCAACTATCGAGTTTTCTCCTATAGTTACACCAGGAAGTATAATAGCAGCTGTTCCTATCCATACATTTTTATTTATTGTTATTCGCTTTGGAATCAATGTATTTCTATTATTAAAATCATGATTTGGTGTTATTATGCTTACATTATGTGCTATCTGTACATTGTCTTCTATAACTACGCCTCCAATATCCATAATGGTGCAATTCTTATTTATAAATACATTCTTTCCAAACTCAACATTTCCTATATCTATATGAAAGCTTGGCATTATAATTACAGATTCATCTAAATTAGTTTCAAATATTTTGTTTAATATATCTCTGTTATTTTTGTAGCTTTGAAAAGTGTTGTTATACTGCCATAATAATTTTTCTGTCTCTTGCATTTTGTTATATATAATCTGAAACTCTTCAGAAAACATATTTATCTCTTTTCCATTTTTATAATTTTCTAAAAACTCTTTAACGTTCATAAGTTATTATTCTCCTTTTTATTTTTTCAATTCATTTAATTAACCCTTTCAATGCGTATATCAAAATTACCTTTTATATTTGAAAGTTTTTCTATATCTGAAGTATTTTCAAACTTGCCTAAATAAATTAAATTATTTGAGTATCTAAAATCTTTATAAAATATAGCAATGTTTCCCCAAGGAGCATAATAGGTGATATCGCCTGCTTTAGGGTTTATGCCGTCTGGTTCATCTTCTATATTTAGTTTTTTGCTTAAATAAAATATTTTTTCTGTGCTGTTAAAATCTTCTGCTTTAACGTTTAAAGGAAGAAGAGATAAAAAATCATTTCCTGCTTTTGAATTATTAATTAGAGCATATATTTCATTGCCTTCAAAAGTTAATTTTATTCTTGTGTTTTGAGCAAATGCATTCATAGTGAATAATCCTATAAAAAAAGTTATAATAATTTTTCTCATATTCTAGCCTCCTATATAAGCATCATGATTAATTTTATTTTAATTAGAAAGAGAAATAT
>NZ_SRZM01000233.1 GCF_019402445.1 Brachyspira pilosicoli | reverse complement strand
ATTATATAAAATAATACTAATTATATTTTATATGCTAAATATTAAATCAAAAATAATATAAATATTTATTTTATTAAATTTTTTTAACCATAAAAACGGCAAGTACTTTATTCTTATAAAATGCAATACAATAAATTTTATTTGAAAATGTACACACTCTGCTTACATATAATTCATAACTTCTCTTATAAACAAATTATTTGATTTTGAAAGGTCTAAAACCTCAAGATAATTAGCATCGCTTCCGTCTTCATTTTTTTCAATAGAGAGTATTGGTCTTAAAGGTAAATTGGTGTTTTGCTGTATTACCCTTGCTGTTTGTCCGTTAGACAATTTTACTTTTGTATTGTTCGGATAAAAACCTATAGCCTTTTGAAAATGCTTTACTATATCCATATCAAAGTCTTTTTTTGAAAGCGATATAATAATTTTCATTGCCTTATCTGCAGTACAAATTAAACCATCATTTCCATTAACAATGAGGTTATTAAACTTATTTGCTATAGAAACCACTTTACTGTAAAGTCCTATATCTCTGTTGCCCTTACCAAAAGGATAACCGCTTCCGTCATATTTCTCATGATGTTCTAATATTATATCTGCGATATTGTCTTCCAAATTATCTCTCTTAGCAAGTTTGTATCCGTGCGTTGTATGTTTTTTTAATATATTAATTTCATCTGCAGTTAAATTTTTTTTGTTTAATAAATATTCCTGAACTAATACTTTTCCTATATCATGAAGCAAAGCACCAAGCATAATATTAGATATATCAGCCTTTGTTAAATTCATTTCTATTGCAGTAATGGCAGATAATGCAGCAACGTCCACTGCATGTTTATATATAGATTCATCTTTTCTTTTTAATATAGCTAAATAAGAATGAGCTTCTCTATTTTCTAATATAGAATTAAGCATAATATCAACATCTTTTTTTAATTCTATAAAATCAACAGTACCATTATTTTTTGCTATGTTGTAAGCATTTTTAGTTTTTTCCATTGTTGTATTATTTACGTCCAACGCTTTTTGGCTGTCAATTTTTAGTATCTCTTTGCCGTCTTCTTCTATTATCACTTTTTTATTTAATTGATTTTTTATGCTGTTATCAAAATTATTTTGATATTTATTGTCTATTAATTCAACAACAGATACTGTAGTAATATATTTTCTTTTTAATAATTCTATTGTGCTTTTTGTTACAATAGAACCCATATCTATTATAATATTATCATCACTATCATATACATTAGAAGCTATTTTCATTCCTTCTTTAAGCTCTATTGTTGGTATAGTAAACATATTCTCTCCGTTTTTTTATATATATTTTTCGGAATTAAATATTGTTTAATGCAATTATATTATTTTATTACTAATACAAACTCTCTTTTTTTATTTTCAGCATATTTAGAACAAAGAACTCCAATTTCATCTATTATAATATCTTCTGTAGGCAGAGTTAAATCCATGCATAAAGCAACTATTTTGTTTTTTGAATATATTTTTTTAACAGCATTAAGCACTTTTGAAAGCCTATAAGGAGTATCCAAAACTATAACAGGAACATTTAATTTTTTTAATTCTATCAGCTTTCTCTCTCTTTCTCTGTCATCTCTAGGCAAAAGACCTGCATAATAAAACTCTCTAAAATTAAAAGGCAAACACATAATAGCCGCTGTAACACTGCTTACACCGGGTATGGGTTTTACTTTTATATTATAAGAATAACAATATTCAAGAAGCTCTCTTCCAGGGTCTTCCAAAGCCGGTGTTCCGCAATCACTTATGAGAGATACAGTTTTACAATTTAATATTTTTATCATTATATCATCAATGTCTTTACCTTTTTTTGTATGCTCACTAAACTCTATTAACTTTGATTTATCTATATTAAGGTTAAGATTTTTAAAAAGCGTAGTAGCCTCTCTAAAACTTTCAACCAATATAATATCGCTTTCAGTTAATATTTCTTTAAGCCTCTCTGTATTATCTTTGTAATTACCAATATCTCTTGAAGCTATATAAACTACAGGCATCAAATTATTTTCTCCTCATTATAATATTTTTATTAGTATGCATATAATCCCAATTATTATTTACTATATTATTGCTTATAAATATATTTGTAAAGAATGTATTTGTAAGGAAGTTATTAGCTTTAGAGCGTTCATAAGCTTCATTAAGTTTTTTTACTTTTAGATTCAAAGCTCTTGCTATACTGTAGGTTTCTTTATCTATGTTGCCGTCTATATCATTCGTTCTAAATCTGCATTGAAAAGCATATAAGACTTTTCTTGATTCAAAGTCCCAAATATTATTGGTTGGCATACTTGTGTATCCATATTTTATAAACTCATTTTTTATATCCATTACAGTAGCAGTTCTATAATCATTACTCATCATAAAGTTACTGTAATCTTCTTTATCATACCATATACCTAAATCATATTCATCATATAATCTTTTCCAAGGGAATTTGGGGCCTGGGTCTTTTTTTCTGTATGGTGCTATATCTGAATGCCCTAATATATTATAAGGTCTCACTCCGTATTTATCTACAAGCTCCCTAAGAAGATATGCTACTTTTTCTATTTGCGATTCATCATACTCTAAATATTCATCATACGGAGTAAAATATAAGTTTTCAAGCTGTCTTTTATTCATTCTTGCAAGCTGCTGAGGAGTGTTTGTTACTTTTTGTATATAGCCCAAATTTACAATTTCTATTCCCACAGAACTATCATTAATGCTATATCTATTTTGATACATTGTAATTCCAGCATGCCAAGCTCTGTTTGTGTCATCTACTAGTTTATATATAGGTTCATTAGCTCTTGTTGTTATCAAATAATGCGAAGATACACCAGGGTCTGTTAATACTTTTAAAGACATATCATCATCTAATGCTGTGTAGTGAAGTATTATATAATTAATTCTTAAATTGTATGAACCAGATTTATAAAGTGTTGATATTCTAGGTGCTTTTTTTCTTTTATTTATAGCGGGTGCTGTGATTTCTTCTGTGTTATTTGAGCAAGAAAGAACTATACTTACAATAAGCAGTATAAAAATATTTTTAAACATAACAAGCTACTCCATTAAATCTATAACGCATAAAACCATTATAATTGTCTTTTATCTCTATATGTGCAAAATGAAATGCTTGAGCCGTATTTATTCTAGAATGTTTATGAAGTAAATTTGAATAAAAACTCATAACAAAATCATTATATATATTATCGGATAAACTACCAATTCCAGAAACTACAGTGTTTACACCGCATGATAAAAACGATTTTACTATATTGCTGTCATTCATATTGCATGCATTAATAAAAATCATTTTCGGCGGATTTTCTAATGCAGAAATATTATTCAATATATAATCTTTACTTAAAGATAAACCATTCGAATGACCATGCGTAATAATATGCACTATATCATAATTTTCTAAAATTTTTATAAACTCAAAATAATTATGTTCTTTTTTATATACATCAATATTTAAGTTGTTATTAGCGGATAATGTTTTTAATAAATCAATTTCTTTTTCATCGTTTATATCATCATATGGTATTGATACTACAGCAATTTTTTTACTATTTGTAATTTTTTTATGCATTACATTAACATCACTAATATAAGAGAAAATTATTTTTTCTGATAGAAATTTATTATTATATGATAATATATCCCAAGGTATTGAAGAGGTCGTTTCATCAAGATTTAAATAAACTATTCTAAAGCCTTCAAATAAATGTTCTCTAAAATCTTTTTCCGGTATAAGCATATTCATTAAATAATTTCCAATTTCTAAATACTTGCTTATATTATCATTTTCGCTGTTTGCTCTTTTTAATAACCTTAAATATTCTTTATATATGCTGTTGTAGGCATCAAAATCAAAAGGCTTTTTATATTCTGCAATATATAATGATGGATAAGTTTCTATTGCCTTGTAGTGAAATATATATTCTTTTTTATTTTGTTTTTCTTTATGTTTCTCTATAGAGCAGCTTAAAAATGTTTGCGATAGATTTTCATTTAATAAAGTTAATCTCTCTTTTAACTTTGAAAAAATATTTTCATCTAAATTATAAATGAAAAATTCATTATATTTTTCTTCGAGATTATAATATATTCCTCTTCTTTTTTTGTAGGTGTCCGTTATGTTTAAATACAAAAAACTATCTTTTTCTGTTTTAGTATTTAAATCTATTTCGTATGTGCCGTATAATTTATTTTTTTCATTGTCGTACAAAAATATATTTATTTTCTCTTTTTTGTTTATTTTTTTAAGTTGAGATTTTTTTATTTTTATGCACTCAAAATTTGAAGAATTAAAAAAGTTTTTATTTTGCGTTACAATATAATTACTCATAAACTATTTTTATATAAATTATTATTTTTCATTATTGCTTATAAAAACTCTAAATGATTTTTAAATCTAGAGTTCAATGATAAAAAGTTATTATTTAATATTAATTACTATCAAGTATTTGTATTATATATTAAACATTTATAAAATAAAAGTTTATATTTATAATTTTTATATAAAAGTGGCTCTTAATTGTCCCATAGTAGCAGTAAATATTACAAATAATATTAATGATATTAAAAACCATATTATTCTAAATACTTTACTTTTTTCAGATTTTATTCCAATGAATGCATATGCAGATAAAGCCACCATAGGAAGTCTTGTTAAAGACCAAGTACTATTTGTAGTTAAAGGCATTAGCACTGTAAATATAGAATAGAAAGAAAAATATATAGGCATTTTTTTAACCGAAAGTATTGATAATATAAGCATAGTAATTGGGCATAAGAATTCTAAAGTAGTTCTTAAAGCTGGATATTGAAATATTCTAATAAAAAGTTTTATTATAAAAGGTATAATAAAAGGACTAGGAGTTTCTCTTGACCATGTTTTTTGAGCTTCCAAAAAATATAGAGCATTATCTGTTTTAGCATACATATATACAAGCCATAAACCATATATAGCCATCACAACTATTAGAAAGCTAATTCCATGTTTAATTAATTCTGAAGTTGATTTTATGTTATAATTTTTTTGTTTTATATAGTTTACAAGCATGTCAAGACCATATGCAGCAAGCAATGCAATACCATTTATTCTTGTAAGAATAGATAACCCACAAAAAATTGCAGCTATCATATAATCTTTATTTTTATAGGATATTATTGATATTAAAATCATTAAAAAATATAAAGCTTCAGTATATGGCACAGAATTATAATGTGAGGCAGGATACATTATTAGTGCTATAGTTGCATACATAGAAGCAGTTTTTCCAATATATTGTATTAAATAGTAAAATAGTAATAATATAACAATAATAAATGATATATTTGATATTGTAAAAGCAGCCCATTCATATGAACCAAAAAATATTGGGGATAATAATTTTATCATTACAGGGTATAAAGGTCCAAAGGCATATAAAGAACCATCATATCCATTTTTTGCTATATATGTATAATTAGAACAGTCATTAAACTGAAATATTATATCTAAAGGTTTATGCACATTATTATATACATCATCTCCTTTTGGAAGATAATAGTAACCTATATAGAGCATCAAAGCAAATATTATTCTAGTTGCGATAAAAAATAAAAATATAGTTCTTAATTCTTTTTTATATGTTTGGAAAAATACTGATATGTTATTCATTACTATGCCTTTTATTTATTGCTTTATTTTATAGGATTATACAACATATTTTATAAAATAAAATATCTTGAATAAAATAAAAAATGTAATAGTATATTATGCAAAATTATTTTTATTCAAGGAAACAAAAATGAAAGTATTTATTAGTGCAGATATAGAAGGAGTAACAACAACAACACAATGGCCAGATACAGATATGGGTTCATTAACTTATAAAGAGCATGCATTGCAAATGACTAAAGAGGTTAATGCTGCTTGCGAGGGGGCAATACTTGCTGGTGCTAAAGAGATATTTGTTAAAGATGCCCATGATTCTGCTATGAACATAGACCAAACTGCTTTTCCTGACATTGTGAAAGTGCATAGAAAGTGGAGCGGAGACCCTTATTCTATGGTTGAGGGTATAGATGAAAGTTTTGATGCTGTAATGTTTATAGGTTATCATAGTCCTGCTACAAGCGGAAGCAATCCTTTATCACATACTATGAGCAATTCTAAATTATTTAGTATAAAATTAAATGATGTTATAGCAAGCGAGTTTATGTTTTTTAGTTATGCTGCAGCTTATAGAAATGTGCCTTCAGTATTTTTGTCTGGAGATAAAGGGCTTTGCGACGATGCTAATAATATGGACCCTAATCACCCTAGTTTAATAACACTTGCTGTAAAAGAGGGTGTTGGTTATTCTACTATTAACTATTCTCCTAATCTTATGATTAAAACTATTAAAGAAAAAACTGAAGAAGCTTTAAAACAAGATTTTAAATGTTTAAAACTTCCAAAGACTTTTAAGCTTGAAGTAACTTATAAAGAACATGGTTATGCTTATAAGATGTCATTTTATCCTAATGCTAAAAAAGTTAATGATAACACAATAGTTTATGAGAGTAATGATTATTATGAGATACTTAGGGCTATGAAGTTTATTTTATAATTTTTATTAATTTTATTAAATAAGTATTATTAATTAAATATAATAATATTGCTTTTAAAAAATTATATTATATAATATTACTACAAAAAATAATTTAATATATGGACTAATTTATGAAAAAAGTAAATGTTTGTTTATTGGGTGCTTCTGGTGCCGTTGGTAAAGAGATGCTCAAAATATTGCAAGAGAGAAAATTCCCTGTTAATGAATTAAGATTATTAGGTAATAAGACAGCAGGTCAGAAGGTTATTTTTAATAATAAAGAATACACCATAGAAAAACCTACTAAAGATTCTTTTAAAGATATGGATATTACTTTAGTTGCTGTTGGAAGCGATGAAAGTAAAAAGCTAAGTCCTTTGGCTGCAAAAGCTGGAAGTGTTGTTATTGATAATAGCAGTGCTTTTAGAATGGATAAAAATGTTCCTTTAGTAGTTCCAGAGGTTAACCCTGAAGATGTTAAGCTTCATAAAGGTATTATAGCAAATCCTAATTGCAGTACTATTATTGCTTTGGTGGCATTAGCTCCATTACATAAATTTGCTAAAATTAAAAGAATAATAGCTTCTACATATCAGGCAGTATCTGGTGCTGGTAAAGAGGGTATGGAAGAACTTCAGCAGCAGGTTTATGATTATGCAGAACAGAAAAAGTTAAATATAAAAGCTTTCAAATATCAAATATTATTTAACTTAATTCCTCAAATAGATGCATTTGACAGCAAAACAGGCTACACTAAAGAAGAATTAAAAATGACTAATGAGGGCAGAAAAATATTACATGCTCCAGATTTACAAGTAAGCTGTACTTGTGTTAGAGTACCTGTTTTAAGAAGTCATAGCGAATCTATAACAATAGAAACAGAAAAGAAATTAACAGCTAAAAAGGCTAAAGAATTATTATCAAAAGCTAAAGGTGTAAAAGTGGTAGATAATCCTTCACAATTTAAATATCCTATGCCTTTAGATACAACAGATCAAGATAATATATTTGTTGGAAGAATAAGAGAAGACATCAGTGCTAAAAACTCTTTAACTTTCTGGTGTGCAGGCGACCAAATAAGAAAAGGTGCTGCTACAAATGCTGTACAAATTGCTGAGTTGGTATTGCCTTTATTAGATAAAGAATCTAAAAAAGAAGAAGCTCCAAAAAAGAGAGTTTGCAAGCCAAAAAAAGCAGCAACAAAAAAAGAAGTAAAAAAGACTGATAAATAATAATATTATTTAGTAAAATGTTATAAGGCATTCAATTATATTGAGTGCCTTTTTTATTTATATTGTTTTAATATTTAGTATGTAAAATATAGTTAGTATTA
>NZ_SRZM01000232.1 GCF_019402445.1 Brachyspira pilosicoli | reverse complement strand
AGAAAAAGAAGTTCAAGATACAATTATAGGTCATTATACATTATTAAAACCATTATATAAAAATGCCTACCCCCAAAAAAATAAACTTTATTATGCATTTTGGAAATACTTTATAGAAACTCCTTATTTTAAAAATAATCCTTCAAAATATGTGGATATTATAATCGAGCAAGGCAATCAAGATATAATAAAACATAATAAACTTATAGACAGTATATCTTGGTGGATACCTTTTAGAAATATGAGAAATAATTTTAAACTTAAATATAAAAAAGAAACAAAATATATTTAATTAGTTAATTATATTCTTATATATAAAATAATTATTTAAATACCTAATATTTATATATCTAAATCATAAAAAAATGTATGTACTCGATTATAATATAATTGACAAGTTTTCTATAAATGTTATAATTTGGTACAATAAAAACATATTTTAGGAGATTAAAGATGTCAAGATTTACAATTCCTAGAGATTTATACTATGGCGATAACGCTATGGAAGAATTAAAAAACTTAAAAGGTTATAAAAAAGCTATAATAGTTACAGGCGGTTCATCTATGAAAAGAGGTGGATTTCTTGATAAATGCGAAAAGATATTAAAAGACACTGGTTTAGAAGTTAAAATTTTTGACGGTGTTGAGCCCGACCCTTCTATAGAAACTGTTTATAAGGGTGCTGAGGCTATGAGAGAGTTTAATCCTGATGTAATAGTGGCATTAGGTGGCGGTTCTGCACTTGATGCGGCTAAAGCTATGTGGGTGTTCTATGAATATCCTGAGAAGAAATTCGATGATATTAAAACTCCTTTCACTATGCCTAAACTTAGAAAGAAAGCAATATTTGCAGCTATTCCTTCTACAAGCGGTACAGCTTCAGAAGTTACAGCTTTCTCAGTTATCACAGACTATTCTACTAACATTAAATACCCTTTAGCAGACTTTGAAATTACTCCAGACATTGCTATACTTGATTACTCAATACCTATGACAATGCCTGAAACAGTTTCTGCTGACACTGGTATGGACGCTTTAACTCACTCTATAGAAGCTTATGTTGCTGGGCTTAGAACTGATATAACTGATGCTTTAGCTATGAAAGCAATAGATATGATTGTTCATAATATAGAAAAAGCAGTTAAAGGCGATAAAGAAGGAAGAGCAAAACTACATGTTGCTCAATGTTTAGCAGGTATGGCCTTCTCTAATGCTTTACTTGGAATAGTACATAGTTTAGCTCACAAAACAGGTGCTGAGTTCCACATCACACACGGCAGATGTAATGCTATACTTCTTCCTTATGTTATAGAGTACAATTCAAAAGTTTGTGCTAATAGATTTGCTGATATAGCTAGAATGCTTAAACTTTCTGGAAACACTGATGCTGAGCTTACTGCTGCTTTAGTAAATAAAGTTAAAGAATTGAATGTTAAATTAGGAATCAAACAAACTTACAAAGATAATGGTGTAACTGAAGACCATTTCAAACAAAAATGCGATGATATAGCTAAAAATGCAGTTGCAGACCCTTGTACAGGTTCTAACCCAAGAGAAACTGATGTTGCTAATATGAAAAAGGTATTAGAAGCAGCCTATTATGGTAATGCTGTAAACTTTTAATTAATATATTTTAATCATAGTTTTTCCCCGAGTATTATTTATATAATGCTTGGGGTTTTTATATGGTTAAAATATGTATTTTAAATATTATTTTTTAAATAAAATAAGAATATAAAAAAAACTTCATATATAATATGCTGTAATTTATAAAAAATGACTTGACAAAAAAAAGTATTGTATTATGATAGCCTTAAAATTACGATAAAATGGAGTAAATATGGAAAAATTAGAATATTTTAGTTTTTTTAATATTATAGAAATATTAAATGGATATTTTGCTAAATTTGATGATGATTTTGATGATGATGATTACGATGATTACGACGACGATGATGAAGATTATGATGATGAAGATGATTACGATGATGATGACGATTTTGACGATGATTTTGATGACGATTTAGATGATGATGAAGATTATGATGAAGATGAAGATTTAGATGATGAGTATTATGACGATGATGATGAAGATTTTGATGATGATTATGATGATGATTTAGACTTTGACGATGACTTTGATGATGATTTTGATGATGACTTCGACGATGATGATTTTGATGATGATGAAGATTATGATGACGATGATTTTGATGACGAAGATTAATAATATATAAGCAATATTGATATTACAGTAATATTAATATTGCTTGTAATTGTAGGTTTTTTAATGGCTGAAAGAAATAACAATAATAGATTTAAAAATAATTATAATAATTTTCACAACAAAAAAAAGAAAGATAATTCCTATAACAACAAGAAAAAAAATAACCATAATCAATATAGAAATAAAAAAACTATAGAAGAATATGAAAAAATATATCTTAGCAATAAGATGAAAGACAAATCAGAAAAAGCAATATGTCCTATATGTAATGAACCTATATATATACCAGAAGAAGGCATAATGCATAATGTTACAAATAAACTAGCACATTTTGAATGCATACTAAAAGAAATAAAAAGTAATAATGAAGAAGAAATGGAAGAAAATGATAAAATAGTTTATTTAGGTTCTGGTACTTTTGGTATTATACAAGAGAGAAAAAACTCTAAAGGCACTAAACTTTTTGTAAGAAAGAGAATAAATTACGAAAACAGAAAAGTGAAAAAAGTAGAAGATGACTCCGATCCTGAAGAGGAGGATTTATTTAATGTATAATATGCCTAAGGGATTTTCCTCTGTGGCAATAAAAGCTGGTCTAAAAAATAATGATTATGATTTAGCTATAATAAAAAGTGAATTGCCTAGCACAGTATCTGCATTATATACTCAAAATAAACTGCAAGCAGCTCCTATACAATTTTCTAAAGATAATGACAAAAATAAAATAGAATTATTAATAGTAAATAGTAAATCTGCTAATTCTCTCACTGGTAAAAAAGGCTATCAAGATGTTTTAGATATAGCTAAACATTCTAGTAATATTTTTAAATGCAAAAAAGAAAATATAATGATGGCTTCCACTGGTATTATAGGCGTTCCATTGGAAGTAGAAAAGATAAAAAATGCTATTACTAATGCTAAGCTTAATGCTGGCTTTGATGAAAATATTATAAAAGCAATTCAAACCAGAGATAGAATAGATAAAGTATATAAAACCCAATTACAAATAGAAGATAAAACAGCAAATTTTTTGGCAATAGCTAAAGGAAGTTCAATAGTTCACCCTAATATGGCTACTGTATTATTATTTATATTTACAGATTTGAATGTAGAAAAAAAGTGCCTGAATAAAGCATTTAAATATGCAGTAGAACATACATTAAATAGAATATCAATAGACGGTGAAACATCAACTAATGATATGGCT
>NZ_SRZM01000231.1 GCF_019402445.1 Brachyspira pilosicoli | reverse complement strand
TTTGATAATAATAAATAAATTATTTTTTTAAATTTTAATTTAATAATAAAGAATTATAAAAAACAGCAGTATAAAATAATCTATACTGCTGTTTTTATTAATTTGATAAAATAACAATTAAAATACTAAATTATTTGCTTAATCTAGCTCTTAATTCTTCTAATTGTTTTTTAAGTCTAGCAGGAAGTCTTGAACCAAATTTAGCATAATGAGCTTCAATCTGATTAGCTTGATCTTTCCAAGCCTCAACATCTACTCTCATAAGCTCTTTGAAATCAGCTTCAGGAATATCTAAACCTTTAAGATCTAAATCGCCGTCTTTAGGCATTTTACCTATAGGAGTGTCTACAGCATCAATTTTACCTTCAACTCTTTCACACATCCATTTTAATACTCTTGAGTTATCACCAAATCCAGGCCATAACCATTTACCGTCAGCATCTTTTCTAAACCAGTTTACATAGAAGATTCTAGGAGCTTTATCGCCTAATTTATCTCCCATTTCAAGCCAGTGGTTCATATAATCGCCCATATTGTATCCAGCAAATGGAAGCATAGCAAATGGGTCGAATCTTAACTGACCAGCAGCACCAATGTTAGCAGCAGTAGTTTCACTAGCAGCAGTAGAACCCATAAATACACCATGATCCCAGCTGTAAGATTCATGTACTAATGGCATAACAGAAGCTCTTCTTCCGCCAAAAATAAATATATCTATAGGTACACCTTTAGGGTCTTCCCAGTCTTTACATATAACAGGACATTGTCTAGCAGGAGCAGTAAATCTAGCATTAGGGTGAGCACCTTTCTCTCCGCTTTCTGGAGTCCAGTCATTGCCTTTCCAGTCTTTACCATGTTTAGGAGCAGGTCCCATACCTTCCCACCATACATCGCCGTCATCTGTTTCTACACAGTTAGTAAATATAGTGTTTTCTTTTATTGAATCCATAGCCATAGGGTTAGAATCATAAGAAGTACCAGGAGCTACACCAAAGAAACCAGCTTCTGGGTTAATAGCATAAAGTCTTCCGTCTTCAGGATTAATTTTCATCCAAGCAATATCATCACCTATAGTTTCACATTTCCAACCAGGGATTGTAGGCTGTAACATAGCAAGGTTAGTTTTACCGCAAGCACTAGGGAATGCAGCAGCAATGTGGAATCTTTTACCTTCAGGATTAGTTAGGCGTAAGATAAGCATGTGTTCTGCCATCCAACCTTCTCTTCTAGCCATAGCAGAAGCGATACGTAAAGCAAAACATTTTTTACCAAGTAAAGCGTTTCCACCGTAACCAGAACCATAAGACCATATTAAGTTTTCATCAGGGAAATGAGAAATATATTTTTTCTCTATTGGTGCACAAGGCCATTTAGTGTCTTTTTGACCGTCAGCAAGTGGAGCACCTACAGAGTGTAGACAAGGTATAAACTCACCATCAGAACCTAATACATCTAATACTTTAGTACCAACTCTTGTCATTATATGCATGTTACATACAACATAAGCACTGTCAGTAAGCTCAACACCAATTTTAGCTATAGGAGAACCAACAGGACCCATAGAGAAAGGAATTACATACATAGTTCTGTTTTTCATTGAACCTTTATATAAACCTTTCATAGTGCTTTTTAATTCATCTGGAGCCATCCAGTTGTTAGTAGGACCTGCATCTTCTTTATTAGGATAACTAATATAAGTTCTGTCCTCAACACGAGCCACGTCAGAAGGGTCACTTCTAAAAGAATGGCTATGTGGTCTTTTAGTTAATGGATGAGCTAAACCTAAATCAACAAGCCCTTGCATACATCTATCATATTCTTCTCTAGTACCATCGCAAACATATATATCTTTTGGTTCGCACATATCAGCTACTTCTTTTATCCAAGCTTTAAGCTTTTCATGTTTTAAATCTTCAAGCCTCATTAATTATACTCCTTAAAAAAATTGTTGCATTTATTATACAATAAAATCAATTTTTAGTAAATAATTTAAATATTAATAATATAAAAAATTATTTTAAAATAAAAAAGAGAGCATAACTAAGTATCTCATTATGAATATTTTAAATAAAAGCTTAAATAAAAAATAATCAGTGCCGCAACTGCTTTGACTAAATAATAAAACAAGGAATATACTTGAAACTATCAAATATATTCCTTGATATAACTCTATTAAATCATTTTTTATCAAATTATTCTAACTTAGAAGCCAAATATGCTTGAGTATATCTGCTAAAAAATATTCTAAATTTATAACCAGCAGCAGATGTATCTCTTTCTTTTTCAGAAGCCATGATTATAGTACCATCAGGCAATACATCTATAGAAGAAGCTTTACTTGTTTTAGCTATTTGTAATGAGTTACCCTTAGGAGTATAGTATTCATCAAGCATATACATATAACTTGTTCCAGCGTCAGATGCTACATGTGAAAACAATATTGCATCTGCAGCATTTGTATTAAGATAGGTTGATGGATCATACTGATTTGTACCAAACCAGCCGCCTTTTAATTTTAAGTAACCAAAAGAACCTTCAGCAGCTTTTAATCCGCTAACTTCGCTTACACTGTTGTAAGTAGAATTACCTTTGCCCATTGTAGTTCTAAAACGCGGATTTGGTACTATCATATAATCTACTTTATTATCATCATAATCTACAGCTTCTGCTTCTTTAAATATACTAGCTCTTTCATATGTAGGAACTGGAATCTCAATCGTTACACCAATTTTATCCCCAACGGTAAGTGTGCCATTAGCTTCTGTAACTTTAAAGAATTGTGCTCCCATAGCTTCCCATTCAAGACCAGTATAATTTAGATCTGCTGTTATTACAGTAAGAACTAAAGTAGAACCATCTTTAGACATTACGCCTCTTGCAGAATGTGTACCAAACTGTATATGACGTCCTATACCTAATTTGCTAGTTGGTAAATCTAAATCTTTCCAACCCGCACTCCAATCTATTGAAGCTTTTGCATCAGTACCGCTAACTGTACCAACAATATATCTAAATTTTGATTTTACTCTTCTATCGTAATAGTAATCTCTTGTACGAGATAAACCAGCACCAGAAGAAGCTATTATATATATTTTACCGCTATCTCTCTTATAATATACCACAGGATCAGAAACAGCATCATTAGCACCAGTTGATTTTTCACCAACTGTATATGGTCCGCTAAAGTTATCGCCGCTATCAGTACTCAATAAATACATTATATCTACTTTGTTTTGACCATCTACACCTGTGTCAAGATCTGTACCTTTAAAACCAATCCTTTTTTCAGTGATTATTAATACATTTGCTCCGCCTAAAGCAACTACTACAGGATTCCTATAATAGTCTTTATCTGATGCTGCACTTATAACAGAGTAGTCATTTAAGATTGTTTTACCTTCTAAACTAGACCAACTATTAATAATACCGCCTGTATCCATCTTTATTTCTTCTTCTTTATTAAGGTCACCCTTAATGCCAGTGATGCCGTTTTGCTTACAGCTTGCAAACACTAAGCTTAAAAATATAAGCAAAGATAATAAAGAAATAATCTTTTTGCTCATTTAAATCCCCTTAATATATAAAATTTATTGTTTATTCATTAAAATTATATTCCACTAAAGCTTTTTTAAGCAATTAAATAAAAAGTGGTTCGTTACATACCCCTTCTTATTAGAAAGTCATATTTTTTAAATTAGTTAAATCCAAGCTTCATAGCAAGAAACTTCTGAGTGAATCTTTTAAATACTATGTAATATTCTTTTTCTTTTCCGCCTTGTTCAGCAACCATAACTATAGTACCATCTCCCAAAATATCCATAGAAGAAGACTTAGCAAGAACGGTATTGTCTGTAGGATAACCTTGAATAATATACTCTGTTGTACCTGTTTTTTGTCTAAATTCAGTATCGTCTAGAGCTCGTATAGTTATTCTGTTATTTAGCCCCCTTACATGAGCAAATAATCTTTGTTTAGTGCCATTACTAATATTATAATTAGTAGGACTATAAGTTTCTAAACCCTTCCAGTTCAAAACTTCTAAATAAGAGAAAGAACCTTCAGAACCCGGAACTCTGCCGCTAGCTGTAGGCTGCTCGCCTTGCTTACCTTCACCTATATGTACACCTGTTGATGAGCCATAATATGAAGATCCGCCTGCTAAATAATAAACTTTACCATCCTTAAGACCTACCGCAACGCTTTCTAAATAACCGCTAATACCTCTGTTATTTATAGTTTTAAATCCAATAGCAGTACCTTCAATTACTTCCCAATTTACACTAGAAGAACTATAAGTACCCTTAACCATCACATTACCAAAAGCATTATTAGCATAATTGCCGCTTCGTCCTTGGTCTACTAATGTTACAGCAAGGTATAAATCTTTACCATTATTAGTAACAAATCCTCTAGCAGCAAGTGTACCAAATTGTTCATAAGTATATACCTTAGCATTTCCTGTTACTTTTACATTTTTAGTTGCATCTTCAACTATCTTAGTCATATCTGCCCATTCTTTTGTCCAAGTAAAAGTTCCGCTATTACTATCATATGTACCTATTGTATATCTTAACTCAGATTTTGGACTTCTGCTTAGATATGAAGTGCCTATTCTGCTTAAACCCGCCCCTGCAGAAGCTACCACTACTACTGTTTTATCATCAATTTTAAATACTACTGGTGAAGAAACAGCATCATTGCCGTTTTGTGATTCAGTACCGCGTCCTACTATTTTAGCCATATTCCAACTTTTACCGCTGTTTTGACTTGAAACATAAACTATATCCACAGCAGTACTGCCAGTTACACCTACATCGTTTTCAGAACCTGAAGTGTTATATCTTTTCTCTGCAAAAACTACAATGTTGTTTGTACCCATTACCACTACAACTGGGTTACGGAAATAAGCATAACCTGCTGTAGTTTGTAAATATGGTATCGCTTCATTTTTTATGGGCATATCTGAGTTTTCATTTAACCATTTTTCATCCTCAACAAGACCTGTATCTGTTTCGGGGCTATTATCAAATCCATTATTAGGAACAGTACCAAGTATATTATCAAGTCCATTTTCTTTACAGCTTGCTAACATTAAGCTTAAAGCCATAAGCAAAGATAATAAAAAAATAATTCTTTTACTCATAATAAAACTCCTTATATAGTTGTTTGTTTATTAAAAACTGTATACAACTTTGCTATTAACAATTCATTATTTATTAAAAAACACACATAAAAAACTATACATATTTAAATATATTAAATAAAAAAACCAGAGTCAAGTAGAATTTACTATTTATTTACTTAAATTTACTTTTATTTTAAATAAAAGTGAATTTATATATTTTTTATTGTTTTTTTCTATCTCTATAATATATATTTATTAAATAAAAACATAAAATTATCATTTCAAAAATAATTATAAAATCTTTTGCTTTTTTGACAAGAGTTTCAATTAACTTTTTGTTAGTAGAGTTGTTTGTTAAAATAAAAAAAGAGAGCAAAAATGCTCCCTTTCTATTTAATTATTATGAATTATAATCCCTCATATGTATAGTCACCACCAGACAGTGAATGCAAACTCACTCTTCTAAATATAATACTAAAAAATATTAAATCTTTAGCACTGCTAGTAGGATTTATAGTAGGTCCAAGACTCTCTTCCATAGCAACCCCAATAGTTCCATCTTTGAATATTACCATACTTTCTTTGAATGATGTTTTCTCTAAACCAGCATTACCAACAAGATTGGTTATTAATTTCCAAGTTGCTCCTTCATCATCACTTATAGAAAAAGCCATAGGATTAATAACATTATACTTATCACCAGAAGGGCTATTATATATACGAGTATCTCCTGAATGTAATAATAATATACCATCTCTAGATCTACCATCGTAGACATATTTTATTCTTCCACCAGAAACTGTTCCACCACTGTTTTCTGGAAGTCCAGTTACTGAAAAAGAGTTTATTGTTCCATTTATATTATCGGCTAAATACCAAGATAATGCTCCTTTTCCATTATATGCATTAGAATCATTGTTACCTGTATTTTTTACAGCAGCTATCAACAATTTACCATCTCTTCTCTCTGCTATTATTCTTGCAAATCTATGAGATTTTGCTCCATTATAAGTTAATGTTGATCCCACTTTCCAATTTTCTCCATTGTCTGTAGAATAAAGTATAGCAGCACCAGTAGGGGTATTTTTATCACCAGTTTTTGAAGATCTATATTCTATAGTGCAGGCTAAAGTTCCATTACCCAAAACAATTCCAGTGCCTGGTGTTGTATAATATCTATCATAACCTTTATTAGACAAATCACTAAATATTTCTTGAGGCAAATCTTTCCAATCACTCCAAGTATTACCATTATTTGAGCTAATACTTAATGATATTTTAGAAACATCTGTTGCCCCTCCAGCTCCAAAACCAACACCGCCTACCGCAAGCACAACTACATTTCCATCTCTATTAACAAAAGCTATAGGAGAAGCATGAGAATCCGAACTACTAATAGATTCTCCGCCTACAGTTCTTTGTATTAAAAAGTCATCAGTTGTTGTAGATATTGAAGCTATTATATCTATTGTTCCATTAAGACCATTATCAAGACCTATAATATCAAAAGTTGGGTTTGACCTATTTTCATAAAATGCCAAAACATAATTTGCAGGTGTGGCAACAATGGCAGGAGATGTGTATTGATTAAACTTTGAGGCATTGGCAATAGCGGTATATTTATTCATATCAGCTTGATCTTCTGGTGATACCATCCATTGCAAATCTTTCTTTATACTAAAGCTAGAATAATAGTAGTCTGTACCACAACTTATAAATATAAAAACAAATATTAATAAATATTTTTTATACATTACAAACCCCAAACAAAACTTTATATTTAAAATATACCAAATATATGAATATTGTCAAGCAGTTATTTAATAATTGCATTAAAAAAGGGATATGCTTTTTGCATACCCCTTTTTTTTATTTTACATTTTCAAATTAGTTAAGTCCAAGTTGAGTAGCAAGGAATTTTTGAGTAAATCTTTTGAATACAACTTTATATGCTTTTTCACTTCCACCTTGTTCAGCAACCATAATTATAGTACCATCACCTAAAACATCCATTGAAGAAGATTTAGCAAGAGTAGTACC
>NZ_SRZM01000230.1 GCF_019402445.1 Brachyspira pilosicoli | reverse complement strand
CATTGAAGAAGATTTAGCAAGAGTAGTACCGTCTTCAGGATAACCTAAAACAGTGTAAGTTTTACCAGTTGAAGTGAATCCAGTATCACCACTTAAAGCATACATAGTTATAGTACTATTTAATGATTTTACATGGGCATACAATCTTTGAGATGTTGATTGACTTTGACTAGTAGAATATTGATTAGGATCATATCCATTTTGACCATACCATTTTTCAACTTTTAAATAAGAAGGAGAACCTTCAGAACCAAATATTCCATTATCTGTAGGGTCTTGACCTGCTTTAGCATAACCTATTTGATTATTTCCATATCCTGGACTTCCAACTGTTAGATAATATATATCTGAATCACCAGTAGCAGCTATAACACGGCTTGCTTTATGTGAACTATAAGTATCATTTTTTTGACTGAATACAACTGCTGTACTATCTACTGTACTCCAATTTACTGTATTACCAGTACCACTGTATGTACCTTTCATTATAACATTACCCATAACTTCTTTAATAGCACTACTGCTACCTTGATTTGCTACAGTTACAGCAAGATATAAATTTTGAGTACTTCCACTATTAACAACAACGCCTTTAGCAGAATGTATACCAAATTGTTTATAAGTACCATCTTTTTCAGTTACTTTTGCAACTGCTTCTTGTGCTTTAGTAGTCATATCTTGCCATCCACCATTCCAAGTAAAACCTGAAGTTTCATTGTATGTACCTACTGTATAGCTTAATTTAGATTTAGGATCTCTACTATCATAATCTTGAGAAATCCTACTTAAACCAGCACCTGCAGAAGCTACTACTACAACAGTATTATCATTAACTTTAAATACTACTGGAGAAGCAACTGCATCACTTCCGCCTGATTGTGCTTGTTCGCTACGGCCAACTATTTGAGGTACACCCCAGTTTTTACCAGCATCTTTACTTATGATACAA
>NZ_SRZM01000023.1 GCF_019402445.1 Brachyspira pilosicoli | reverse complement strand
ATATTATAGTTATTGATTATATATCATCGCATATATTAATGATTTTAGGTATTAATGTGAGTATTATAGTAATGTTAGCTTTTGCTGTTGTTATGATATTATTGTTTTTATTACAGATGTCAAGAATAAATAAATATGTTAAATAATGTATATTCAAAATCAGAAATTACTGAATATTTAAAGAGTAAGTCTATATTCCCAAATAAAAATAGAGGGCAGAATTTTTTATGCGACAGAAATATTGCCTATAATATAGCAAACACTGTGCCAAAAGATATTTTAAGGGGAAATTATGCTATAGAGATAGGCGGAGGATTAGGCGCTTTAAGTAAAGTTCTTGTTGATATATATAAAAATAATCTTACTATAGTTGAATATGATAATGCTTTATATAATCATTTAAAAGAAACTTATAAAGATATAAATATTATTCATAACGATATATTAAAAGTTGATATTAATGATATAGATAAAAATAAGAACTTTGATGTATATGGAAATATACCATACAATATAGCAAGCCCTATAATAGAGTGGCTTTTTTGTGATTGTTATAATAGGTGGAATTATGCTGTTTTTATGGTTCAAAGTGATTTTGCAAACAGATTAATTGCAAAAGAGGGCAGTGAAGATTATTCTGCTTTAACATTGTTTGCAAGTTTTATGTCTGATATTAAATTAGAGTATAATGTATCAAAAGAGGTTTTTTACCCAATACCCAAAGTAACATCATCTATTATAAGCATTAAGCCTAAAGAAGTTGATTTGAGTATGCTTAATATTTTTAAATCTGTTTCAAAGACATTGTTTCACAACAGAAGAAAAACTATAAAAAATAATTTTCTAAAATCTCCATACATTGATATTGATAAAGATAAAATAGATGAAATATTAGAAAAAGCAAATATTGATAAAGAGATTAGAGGGGAATCTTTGAGTATAGAAAAGGTAAAAGAGCTTTCTCTAATAATAAAAGATTATATTTAATTATTATCTCTTTGTTTTATTGAGTTTATTATATCGTTTATAGTTTTATCATCTTTTTTACTGTTGGCGTTATATATAGCAGTTATTTGAATGATGTTATTTCCGTTTATCATTATAAAACTTCTTTGATATGTTTTGTTTGGTCCGTAATAATAGCTAATTAACATATCATAGGCATTAGTTTGTTCTTTGTAGTATCCTTCTTTTTCTACCTTTACTTCTTTTAATACTTTATTATTTATTACACCATTTATTATGCCTTCTTTTGAGGCTAGTATATCTATTGGATAATTAGATTTTGTATATGAAACATTGTATATAGAGGTTTTTGTTTCTATGCCGTATGAATCTACTATTTTAAAGTTTGGATTATATTCTATCATATTGTTTATGTAGTTTTGCTGAAAGTTTTCTGGTATATCTATTGTTATATCATCAAATATTACAGTGACATTTTCTATTTTTTTACAAGAGTGTAGAATTATAGTGATAAGTAAAATGTATAATAATTTTTTATTCATAATAATTTATTATACATTAATAGTATTTTTAAAGCAAAAAAATATCAATTTTTAATATAAAAAGTTGTAAAAATATTTCTATGTTTTATAATGTTTTCTATAAGAGGTGGTAAAATATTATGAGAAAAACAAAAATAATAGCAACTTTAGGACCTAGATGGTCTAATGAAGAAATGGTAAAAAAGATAATAGAGAATGGTGCTAATGTATGCAGGCTTAATTTTTCCTTTGGAAGCTATGATGAACATTTAGAGAGAATAAACATAATAAGAAAAGTTTCTGATGAGTTGGGTAAACCTGTAGCTATATTAGCTGATTTGCAGGGACCTAAGATAAGAATAGGTAAGCTAAAAGAGAATATCACTGTAAAAGAAGGCGATATTGTAAGATTAAGTGGACATAAAGAAACTAATGATGAAAGCATAATACCTACTACACATGAAAACATTGCTCATGATGTAAAGACAGGTTCATTGCTTTTGATAGCTGATGGCACTATACAGCTTATAGTAGAATCTAGCGATGAGGCTTCAAAACTTGTTGTATGTAAGGTTATAACTGGAGGTACTATATTAAGCAGTAAGGGTATTAATTTACCTGGTGCTCATGTAACAACAGAGGTTTTAACAGAAAAAGATGTTAGTGATGCTTTATTTGCTGCTAAAAACGGTGCTAATTATTTAGGTATGAGTTTTGTAAGAAGGGCAGAAGATGTTATAAGACTTAGAAAGATATTAGATGATAATAATTTTCAGCATGTTGGAATAGTATCAAAAATAGAAAATACAGAATCATTAGAAAATTTGGAAAGTATAATAAAAGTGTCTGATGGTGTAATGGTGGCAAGAGGAGACTTGGGAGTAGAAATACCATTTGGAGAGGTTCCTGTTTGGCAGAAGAAGATACTAAAAATGGCAAACGATATGGGTAAAATTACAATAATAGCTACCCAAATGCTTGAGAGTATGACAAAAAGCCCAGTTCCTTCAAGAGCAGAAGCTAGCGATGTTGCTAACGCTGTATTAGACGGTACAGATGTTGTGATGATGTCTGCTGAAACTGCTTCGGGAGATTATCCTATAGAGTCTGTTAAGGCTATGGTTTCTATAGTAGAGGCTGCTGAGAGGTCTGTTAATAAAACTTCTCATGACAATATGACTTATTTAGACAGCGGAGTTAATGATGCTTTGGCTGATAGTGCTTCTTATTTATCATATAGTTTAGATAATAAGGCAATAATAGCTCTTTCAAGGTCTGGAAGAACAGTTAGAAATCTATCTAAGAAAAGACCAAAAACTCCTATAGTATTTATGTCTGCTGACAGCAATCTTTGTAATGGTCTTGCTATATGTCATAACGTTTATACTATACATATGCCTGAAGATTTGAACTTTAGTGCTGGTATTAATCACGGAGGCGAAATTAATATACTTGAAGATACTTTGGTAGAACATAAATTAGCAGGACATGGCGACATAATAATAGTAGTGAGCGGAAGCAAATGGCAGGGCAGGTGGCAAGAGAATAGCGTTCGTATAGTAGTTATGCACTAAATTTGTATATAAAAGAATAGTTATTTCTTATCATTTTTCGACCTTTTAAACAAAAAAGTCGGTAATTTTAAAGTTGCAAAATAGACTTGACAAATTTAGTATATTTTGTTTTAATTAATGTAAGCGTATTTAAATAATTTTAGGGATAATTATGGATTTAAATCTTAAAAATAAAATAGCTTTAGTGACAGGCGGAAGCAGAGGAATAGGAAAAAAAATAGCAGAGGCTTTAGCTAATGAAGGAGCTAATGTTGTTGTTACTGCTACAAATATTAATAAGGCTCAAGAAGTTGCTAATGAATTAAAATCAAAATATGATGTAGAATCACTTGCTTTAGTTCATGATGTTAAATCTAGCGAATCTTGTAAAGAGGTTGTTGCTAAGACAATAGAAAAATTTGGTTCTATAGATGTATTAGTTAATAATGCTGGTATTACTAGAGATATGCTAGTTATACAAATGGACGACAATGCTTGGAATGATGTTATAGATACTAATTTATCTGGAGCATTTTACACTTCAAGAGAAGCTGCTAAAAGCATGTTAAGAGCAAGAAAGGGTAAAATAATTAATATATCAAGCGTTATAGGAAAAATGGGTAATGCTGGTCAGGTGAATTATGCTGCAGCTAAGGCTGGTATTATAGGTATTACTAAATCTATGGCTAAAGAGTTTGCTCCTCGCGGAATATGCGTTAATGCTATAGCACCTGGATTTATTCAAACAGATATGACAGATGTACTTGCTGAAGATGCTGTAAAAAAGATAATGGATATTACACCTTTAAAAAAGTTGGGCAATGCTGAAGATGTTGCTAATATAGTTGTATTTCTTGCATCAGATTTGAGCAATTATATAACAGGGGAAGTTATAGCCGTTGACGGCGGTATGTCTATGTAATAGTTAATAAAGTTGCTTTGCACTTTATAATAAATTAAAAATAATAATAAATTAATAAAAGGAGATTCAACATGGCATTAATCGATGAAATTAAAGATGTTGTTGCTAATCAATTAAACATTTCAGACAAAAGTAAAATCACAGATACAGCTTCTTTCGTAGATGATTTGAACGCTGATTCACTTGATTTAGTAGAACTTATTATGGAATTAGAAAAACGTTATGATATCAAAATTCCTCAAGAAGAACAAGAAAAAATTAAAAATGTAGCTGATGCTGCTAAATATATTGAAGAGCATAAGAAGTAATTTTCTTAAAGATATTAATTATTCCCGTAATATTTTTGCGGGAATTTTTATATTTATAACATATAGGAGTTATTATGAGCGAACGCAGAGTTGTTATTACGGGGCTTGGAATAGTAAGTTGTCTTGGAAACGATGTTAAAACTTTCTGGGATAATCTTCTTAATGGTGTTTCTGGAATTAAACCTCTTGGTAAATATTTTGATCCAGAAAAAGAACAACTAGTTACTAGAATAGGCGGTGAAGTGGCTGCTTTAGAAGGTGATTATTATTCTGATAAGAAGATGCTAAGAAGACTTGACCCTTTTATAACTTATGGTGTATATGCTGCTTATCATGCTTTAAAACAGGCTGGTATAGAGCCTAAGACAGGTTTTGACCCTTTGAGGGCAGGCTGTGTTCTTGGTAGCGGTATAGGCGGTATCACTACTCTTTTAAATAATCATAATGTAATACTTGCTGACGGACCAAGCAGAGTTTCCCCTTTCTTTGTTCCTATGCAAATTATTAATATGACACCTGGTTTAATAGCTATGGAATATGGCATGAATGGTCCTAATTATAGTACAGTTACTGCTTGTGCTTCTTCAAACCATTCTATAGGTTTAGGATACAAGCATATTAAAGATAATGAGGCTGATATTATGATAGTTGGCGGTTCTGAGGCTACTATCAATCCTCTTACTATAGCTGGATTTAATAATGCTAGAGCTTTATCTACTAGAAATGATGAACCTACTAAAGCTTCTAGACCTTTTGATAAGGGTAGAGATGGATTTGTTATAGCTGAGGGTGCTGGTATACTTGTACTTGAAGAGTATGAGCATGCTAAGAAAAGAAATGCTAATATACTTGCTGAAGTTTCTGGATATGGTTTTACTTGTGATGCTAATCATATTACTGCACCTTTAGAAGATGGTGCTATGGGTGCTAGAGCTATGTCTTTGGCTATAGAGTCTGCTAAAATTTCTCCAGACAAGATTGACTATGTTAATACTCATGGTACTTCTACTCCTGTAGGTGATATTGCTGAGATTAAAGCTGTTAAGAAGGCTTTAGGTGAAGACCATGCTAAAAAGATAAAAGTTAACTCTACTAAGTCTATGACAGGTCATGCTTTGGGTGCTGCTGGCGGAATAGAGGCTATTGCTACTGTAATGAGTATAATAGATTCTAAAGTTCACCCTACTATTAATGTTGATGAGCAAGACCCTGAATGCGATTTAGATGTTGTTGCTAATACAGCTCAAGACTACAAGATAGAATATGCTATAAGCAATTCTTTTGGTTTTGGCGGACATAATGCTTCTATAGTATTTAAAAGAGTATAATAAATAGTTGATATAATAATTTAAAAGTCATATTTAGTTTAATTACTAGGTATGACTTTTTTATTTGCATAAATATTTTATAAATAATATATTAAACGACTATATTTTGTTATATAATTTTTTTGTTTTCTTCAACTTTTTTCAACTTACACTCTTCGTACTTCGTCAAAGTTTTACCATTCGGATACGCTTAATAAATAGCTGCATTTTTAGAAAAATATAAGTATTATTTTATATTTTATGTATATTTCAAATATATAAAGATTAATAACTTGCACTTTTTGCAACTTTTTGCGGCG
>NZ_SRZM01000229.1 GCF_019402445.1 Brachyspira pilosicoli | reverse complement strand
CTTTAATAGCTTCTTCATATTCACCTAAATCAGCTTTAACACTTCCTCTGTTATAATAAGCAACACTATAATTAGGATCTAACTCTATAGACTTATTATAATATACTATGGCTTCTTTACATTTTCCTTCAAGAGAAAAAATATTTGCTTTATCAAAATAATATTTTGAGTCCCTACTAGAATCATTATCATTAACAACTGACATAAAAATTTCCTAATATAAATTTATTGAAATCATTATAGTATAGAAAAAAATTTAATACCATAATAATTAGCATAAAATATTACGCACGTTGAAAAATGCATTTGTTTATTAGTAAGATTATAATTATTATTAAGCTATGTTTATAAATATTTCTAACCGTGCGTTGAGTGAGCCAAATACTTAAATAGCACATGGTGCGGGCGTTAGAATTAATATTGAAGCAATAAATATTATAAAGTTTGTATATTTAATTTAAACAGAAAATATAATAGGGCGGGATTTAGAATAAATTAAAAAAAACAATAAAAAAGGCTCAAGCATAAAAACTCAAGCCTCTTTTATAAAAATTATTTTTTAGTCAATATAATGTGGAGCGGCATCAGTAATAATTTCGCATCCATCTTTAGTAACAACAATCATATCTTCTATGTTGTATCCTCCTATACCTTCTATATAGCAAGGAGATTCTATACATAAAACCATATTTTCTTCTATCACTCTAGTTTCATTTTTAGATACAAAGGGAGCTTCAGCAGTTTGAGGACCCATACTAATGCTATGTCCCATATGTCCTCTTTCATAACCAGGATATTTTTTTTTAACATATTCAAAACCTATATTAAATATCTTAGAAAAAGGAACATTTGGTTTTATATTTTCTATCATTAATGTTCTTGATTCATATAATGTGTCTTTTAATTTAAAAAGCTCTTTATCAGCATTAGGCATCACCCAAGCTCTAGACATATCAGTAGTATAAAAATCCCATTCAGCATTAACTCCGCCATCAAATTTTATTATATCAGTATCTTTTACTACAGTGTTTCCTGATATTGCTAAAGCAGATGCATTTTTGCCTGTTAAAAAAGCAGACCATGTGCTTGGCACACATATTTTACTTTCCATAACATTAAGTCTGTAAATATCCATAAGCTCTTTTTCTGTAATACCAGGCTTAGCAAATTTACTTGTATGAAGCATAGCTAAAGCACCAACATTTGCTATTTTTTTTATAATGTCAATTTCTTCTTTTGTTTTTACAGACCTTGCTTTTATAAATAAAGGACTTGAATTTTTTATTATTATATTTGGAAGCTTTTCTTTTAATAAGTTAAAATAATTAATACTTATAAAATCCAATTCCAAGCCTATAGTTTTATTTTCAAGTCCATACTCTTTTATTAAATTAATTAAAATATCAAGCGAACCAGAAAAACTTTTGAAGTTTTTTGCTCCAAGTGAACCCTCACTGCTTGTAAGTTTATCAAAAGTTTTAACTCCAACCCAAGTATCATATTGAACAACTTTGCAATTGTCCACTCTATCTTCTAAAGCCTTTTTTTCAAAGTCCATACATATAGCTACAGTTTGAATATTATCATCACTATTTACAAGTGCCATAGATACAGCAGGCATTCTTGAAACTGCATGCTGATGTGATGCTGTTCCTGTAACATAATGAAAGTTTTCTGGAGAAGATACTATTAAAGCATCAATATTCTCTTCTCTCATAATCTTTTTTATATTTTTTTCTCTTGATTTCATTTATCAATCCTATTTCAATATTTAATTACATTCCATAATGTATAGGAGCATTTATACCAACAGGAAGACCTATTAACATCCATATTACTAAAAGAATAATCCAAGCTATTAAAAATGCTATAGAATAAGGAAGCATCATAGTAATAACAGTTCCTACACCGCTCTCTTTATTATATTTTTTTACGAATGCCACTATTAAAGGGAAGAAAGGCATTAGAGGAGCAATTATGTTTGTAGTGGAATCTCCTATTCTGTATGCTACTTGAGTAAGCTCTGGAGATAAACCAAGCTGCATAAACATAGGAACAAATATAGGAGCCATTATAGCCCATTTAGCAGAGTCTACAGCTATAAATATATTGATAAATGCTGTTACTATAATAAATGAAACTATTAAAGGAATTCCAACAAAACCTATTGATTTCAAGAAATTAGCACCAGTTACAGAAAGTATTATTCCAACATTTGAATAATTAAAATAATCAACAAACTGAGCAGCAAAAAATAACAACACTAAAAATCCAGATATAGTAGATATAGTTTTTACCATTAAAGCTACAACCTCTTTATCAGATTTTACAGTACCAGCACCTATACCATAAAATAATCCAGGTATTAAAAAAGCAAACATCATCATTATTATTATACCACTCATGAAAGGAGATTGAAGTATTCCTCCAGTTTCAGGGTTTCTCAATATACCATTTTTTGGAAGTACTAATGCAAGAATAATAGCTACGTAAATTATGAATGATATTATAGCAAATAGCATTCCTCTTTTTTCATTAGCTTCAATATCAGCAACAACAGAATCTTCATCAGGCTGATATTTTCCAAGTCTAGGCTCTATGATTTTATCAGTAACTATTGTGCCTATTATAGTGATGAGAAAAGTAGACACAAACATAAAATACCAGTTGCCTGTAGGCTGTACAGTATAAGAAGGGTCTAATAATCTAGCAGCCTCCGTAGAAAGTCCTGCAAATAAAGGGTCATTAGAACCTATTATCAAATTAGCATTCCAACCACCAGAAACACCAGCAAAAGCAGCAGCAAGCCCTGCAACAGGGTGTCTTCCAAAACTCATGAATATTATAGCACCAAGCGGAACTAAAACTACATATCCTGTAGAAGAAGCTATATTTGACATTATTCCTAAAAATACTACTGAAGCTGTAACTAATTGTTTAGGAGTTACTTTTACAAGCTTTCTTAGTACTGCTGACATAAATCCTGTACCATCTGCTACTCCCACACCAAGCATTATAGCAAATACTACTCCTAGAGGAAAGAAGCTAGTAAAATTGCTTATAGCAGAAGTGTAAATATGTCTTATTCCTTCAGGTGTTAAAAGGCTTACTGCTTTAACTGTTTTTGTAATATACGAACTAGTTGCAGAATCAAAAACTTCGTATTCTACAAAAATTCCTAATTTAAAACATATATGAGATATAAATAGCATTAGCAATGCAAATACTATAAATAATGTAGTAGGGTCTGGAAGAGAATTACCAACTTTCTCTATTTTGTCTAGAACTTTTAAAATTTTTCCTTCTTTTTTAATTTTTTCTGTTGCCATAGAAAAGTCCTTTTTTATTATATTTTTATTTATTATTATTTATTTTATTTTATTTTTTATTTTTTATT
>NZ_SRZM01000228.1 GCF_019402445.1 Brachyspira pilosicoli | reverse complement strand
ATACTATTATTAATATAGCTAAAATATTTTTATGGAGCATAATTATGTTTAAAAAAATAACAAGTATTAGTATTTTATTAGTATCATTCTTATTTTTAGCAAGTTGTACTAATAAATCAAGTGACAATGCTATCGTGATAAAGTGGGGTGAAACATTACCTGAATCCCACCCTTCTGCACAAATGGCAATAAGATCAGCTAAAGAAATAACAGAGCAAACAGAAGGAAGAGTTAAAGTAGAAGTTTATACAGGTGGTCAATTAGGAGCATCTAAAGAAATGGTAGAAGCATTATCTTTAGGAGCACAAGACATGTTAACAGAAGGTGTAGCACAATATCAAATGCTACCATCTTTAGAAATTTTAGAAGCTCCATATATTTGGGATAGCCCAGAAAGTTTTGACAAGGTTGTTAATGGTCCTATAATTGAAGAATTTAATCAAAAACTTATAGAAAGTGGAAATATACGTATATTAGGAACTACATATTATGGTTATAGACATTTAACTACATCTGATAAAGAAGTTCGTTCTCTTGCAGATGTTGCTAATTTAAAAATACGTGTTCCTGAAGTTCAAATGTATATAGCAATGGCAGAAGCTTGGGGAGCTAAACCTACTCCTATGAATATTAATGAACTATATTTAGCATTAAAACAAAATGTAGTTAATGGTCAGGAAAATCCGCTTCCTACTATCAATTCAAGCAAATTTTATGAAGTTCAAAAATATTTAATATTAACAGGACATATAATCACAGCAAGAATAGTTACAATTAATGAAAGCGTATGGAAAAAAATATCAGAAAGCGACCAAAAGATAATACTTGATGTAATAAAGAAAAATATAGAAATACATAATAATGAAATTAGAGAATTAGAAAGTTCTTTAATATCTACTTTTGAAAAAGAAGGTGTTACAGTTATTACTCCAAATGTAGAAGAGTTTAGAAATGCAGTATTAAATACTGTTCCAGCTCAATTAGAAAACAAATGGGGTGCTGGTTTATTTGATAGAATAAGAGAAGCACAAAAATAATAAAAAATTATTTGGGAGCATTTCATGAAAATATTAGAAAAAATAATAGATATTTCTTCTGTCATAATGATGTTTATCCTCTTTATAATAATATTATTACAGGTATTTTTTAGATATTGTTTGAATATGCCATTAAAATGGACAGAAGAGTTTGCAAGATATTTATTTGTATGGGTTTCTATGATAGGCTGGACTTATGGCACTAGATACGATTCGCATATAAGGGTTAATATTTTTTATGATATGCTCCCAAAGAAAATAAAATTTTTTGTTTTTATTTTTATACAATTATTAAGTTTAGTATTTTCATTATTTTTAGGATATTTATCTATTCTTTTAATGAAGCAAGGAGCACTTTTCAAAGCATCAACATTGCCTATCAGTTTTGCTGTTGTATATGCAATTATACCGATTGTAAGTTTGATATTGGCTTTATATGCTATAGTAAAATTATTTAACTTTATTAAATTGGAGTGCAAAATATGACAATGTTTATATTATTGATATTGTGGCTAATATTAATATTTATAGGGGTACCTTTATATTTATCTTTGGGCTCTATTTCCCTATTATATGTTATTTTGACAGATGCTAATTTAGTTATTATACCTCAAAAGATTTCTATGGCAGCAAATTCATTTCCTCTTTTGGCGGCACCATTCTTTATATTGATGGGAAATATAATGAATTTTTCAGGAGTAACAAACAGAATATTTAAATTTGCTGATGTTTTAGTTGGTTGGTTACGTGGAGGATTAGGTCATGCTAATGTAGTTGCTAGTATGATATTTGCTGGTATGAGTGGAGCTGCTGTTGCTGATGCAGGAGGTCTTGGTACAATAGAAATAGAATCTATGAGAAAAGCTGGGTATGATGATGATTTTTCATGTGCAGTTACTGCCGCTTCATCAACTATAGGACCTATAATACCACCATCTTTACCTATGATAATATATGGTGCACAATCAGAAACTTCAATAGGTAAACTTTTTATGGCAGGACTAATACCAGGTATATTAATGGGTATAGCATTGATGATAATGGTTGAATATAAGGCTAGAAAAAACAATTATCCATATCAAAAATGGCAAGGATTTAAAGTATTATTTAAAGCATTTATTGATGCATTTTGGGCTTTAATGGCTCCTGTTATATTATTAGTAGGTATAGTAAGAGGAGTATTTACCCCAACAGAAGCGGCAACTGTTGCTGCTTTTTATGCACTTATTTTAGGATTATTTGTATATAAAGAATTTGATATAAAAGAACTTCCAAAACTTATGCTTGGTACAGTTTCTACTAATGGGGTTGTTTTGGGATTGGTTATGACTGCTATGTCTTTTGGATATACTTTAACTATAGCTAAAATACCTCAAATGGCAGGTGAACATCTACTTCAAATAAGCTCTAACCCAATAATAATACTTTTTTTAATTAATGTATTTTTATTATTTATAGGCTTATTTATGGAAGCAACTGCTGCAATGTTAATATTAATTCCTGTATTTAATCCTGTTATTCTTTCTTTGGGTATAGACCCTGTGCAGTTTGGTATTATTGTAATATTAAATCTTATGATAGGAACTATAACTCCTCCTGTTGGAGTAGTTTTATCTGTAACGGCAAATATAGCAGGTGTTCCTTTTGACAGAGTATCTAAAGCTACATTCCCATTTTTAATACCATTATTGATAGTATTATTATTAGTAACTTATGTACCTGTCATTACTTTGCTTTTACCAACTATATTTAATTAAAAAATTAAGGAGTATATAAAATGAAGAAAATAGTTGTTTTATTTATAAGTATTATATTCATATTATCATGTTCAGCAAATCAAAAAGAATTTCCTAGTAAGGATGTTAGGGTTATAATACCTAATGCTGCTGGAGGTGGAACTGATAGAAGCGTTAGAGGTATAATTGATATTGCTAAAAAATATAGTAAAGCAAATTTTATTGCTGAGAATAGACCTGGTGCTGCTACTGCTGTAGGAACTGCGGCTATAGCAAATTCAAAAGCAGATGGTTATACACTTGGTGCTATTACTGTTGAATCTGTTATTTTACCACATGTTGGACAAATGCCAGTAGATTATACAGCTTTCAGACCTTTAGCTTTTACTATTGGAGAGCCTAGTGTTTTAACTATAAAAGCGAATGATACTCGTTTTTCAAATTTAAAAGAGTTTATAGATTATGCTAAAGCACATCCAGGAGAATTAAAAGTAGGAACTACAGGGGTTAATTCTATATGGTATATAGCTGCTTTACTTCTTCAAGATAGTTTAGGATTGGAATTTACTATAGTACCTTATGAAGGCGGCAGTGCTGATGTTGTTGCTGCTTTGGTAGGTGGTCATATTGATGCTACAACAGTAGGACCTGCTAACGTTAAAACACAAGTTGATGCAAATGTTTTAAAAAGCTTAGCTATACTTACAGAAGAACGCTCACCTCTTTTCCCAGATTTACCAACTATAGTTGAAGAAGCTAATATAGAACCATTTACAATAAGAGCTTGGGCTTTAATGGTATTGCCTGCTAAAACACCTGATGATATATATGATTATTGGAAAGATGTATTTACTAAAGCTGCTGCTGATGAAGAGTTTACAAGCTTCTTAGAAAGTCAAGGTTTAATTATGCCTATTAATATGGAAAATGTAGATGAAGTTCTTAAAGAAGATAATGATTTGTATAAATCTGTTTTAGAATCTTTAAAATAATTAATATTTCTAAAAAATACAGCTGTATAAAAAATGCAGCTGTATTATCATTAATAAAAGGATTTTATATTGAAAAAGCTAAATATTATTTTAAGTTTGTTTTTTATTTTTATATCAGCAGTTGGTATTTATTTATCTTCCAAATTGCCTACATTTGGAAATGAGGCTTCTCTTATTTTTTCTATGAAGCCATCATTTTATCCTACAATAATTTTTTCTTTATTGTTTTTATCATCTGCTATATTGGCTATAAAAACTATTGTAAAATCAAATAATGATACAGTTTATTTTTTCAACAATAAGGTTCTTATAGTATTTGCATCCTATGTTCTATATATTATAATGCTTCCTTTTTTACAATTTATTATATCTACTATAATATTCTTTGTAATATCTAGTTTTTATTTATTGGCAGATAAGAACAAACATAATTTTATTATTTTATCTATAATAAACATTGCTTCTACTGCTATATTATATTTTTTATTTGTAATTATATTGAATGTACCAATTTGATTTTAGAGGATATTATATATGGAATTATTGAATTCATTTTTGACTGTTATTCAGCCTGTTTCTCTTCTATTTACCTTTGTTGGCGTTTTTGTGGGAATAGTTATAGGTGCTTTACCTGGTTTAAGCTCAACTATGGGAGTTGCTTTATTATTTCCAATTACATTTAAAATAGATGGTTTATCTGGTATTTTAATGTTATTAGGAGTATATATAGGTAGTGTTTATGGTGGGTCTATATCTGCAATATTATTGAATACTCCTGGAACTCCTGCATCTGCTTGTACTGTTATAGAAGGTTATCCTATGACCAAAAGAGGTGAAGGGGGAAAGGCTTTATTTATATCAACATTTGCCTCTTTTACAGGAGGGATTATAAGTTGTATAATGCTTATATGGATGGCACCGCTTTTAGCTAAATTCGCTCTTAAATTTGGAGCACCTGAATATTTTACTTTAGGTTTATTTGGTTTGAGTATTATTTCTGGAATATCTGGTAAATCTATATTATTAGGATTTATTTCTTGTTTATTAGGATTAATAATATCTGTTGTGGGATTAGACCCATTTACGGGATATTTAAGATTTACATTTGGTTCTGTATATTTATCTGGAGGAATTTCTTTTATACCTGTATTAATAGGAGTATTTGCTTGTGCTCCTATATTTATATCATTATCTGAAAATGAAATTACTAATATAGTAAGCAATGCAAAGATTACTGATATTTTACCAAAAAGAAATGAGATAAAAAAAATAGCTATACCTATGCTTCGTTCTGGAATTTTGGGTACTATAATAGGTGCTATACCAGGAGCGGGTGGAGATATTGCTGCTTTTGTATCATATAACGAAACAAAAAGATTTTCTAAGGAACCTGAAAAATTTGGTACAGGTTGTGTGGAAGGAATTGCTGCTCCTGAGGCTGGAAACAATGCTGTTACTGGTGGAGCTATGGTGCCTTTACTATCATTAGGAATTCCTGGAGATTCTGTAACTGCAATATTAATAGGTGCTTTTATGAGTAAGGGGTTACAGCCTGGACCTTTGATGTTTAAAGACAATTTGCCACAAGTATATGTTATATTCATAGGTCTTTTCGTTGCAAATATATTTATGCTTATAATAGGAATATTAGGTATAAGATTTTCTGTAAAAGTAACTAAAGTGCCTAGATATATATTAATACCTATTATATTAGCTTTATGTGTATTAGGTTCTTTTGCTATTAATAATAATATAATGGATTTAGTTGTTTTATTAGTAAGTTCAATAATAGGATTTTTTATGATAAAAGCTAAATTTCCATTATCACCAATGATATTAGGAATTATATTGGGACCAATGGTAGAAAATAATTTAAGACGTTCGTTGATTATGTCAAATGGTGATGCGGGTATATTCTTTACTAGACCTATCAGCGTAATTTTAATATTATTATCTATTATCACTTTGATGTTGCCAATTATAATAAATAAATTAAAAGAAAAAAAACAAAATAATTGATAAAGAGGTTATTGTTATGAAAGGAAGAATTTATCCTACAATGATAACTCCATTTAATAAAAATAGAGATATAGATTATGATGGAGTTGCACAAATTATAGAATGGTATATTGATAACGGTTGTGATGGAGTATTTGCCGTTTGTCAGTCAAGCGAAATGTTTAATATGTCGCTTTCTGAAAGAATTAATTTAGCCAAATTTGTAGTAGAAAAATCTAATAACAGATTAGAAGTTGTAGCATCTGGTCATATTAGTTCATCTATAGATGCTCAAATAGAAGAGATGAAAGCTATAGCTAAAACAAATGTAAAGGCTTTGGTTTTTGTTAGTAATCGTTTTGCTGCTTCTTATGAAGATGATGATATATGGCTCAATAATATGAAAAAAGTAATAGACAGTATAGATGATGATGTTGAATTTGGTATATATGAATGTCCATATCCTTATAAAAGAGTGCTTAGTGATAGAATAATGGAAGAATTAGTAAAGAATGGAAGATTTACATTTATAAAAGATACATGCTGTAATTTAGAAATTATTAAAAGAAGAGCAGAAATATGTAAAGGAAGTAATTTGAAATTATATAATGCTAATGCTAGTTCTTTATTATATTCTTTAAGACTTGGATATTATGGTTATAGTGGGGTTATGGCTAATTTCTATCCTGATTTATATGTTAAATTATTTAATTTGGATTATAATTCTAGTGAAGCTAAAAGCTTAGAGAATTTCTTACTTATGACATCATATATAGAAAAACAAAATTATCCTACAAATGCTAAATATTATATGGGTAATATAGAAAATCTTAATATAGAAGATTATACTAGAGTTTTGAATCATCCTTTAAATAGTTTAGAGAAATTAGAGATAGAAAGCTTAAAAGATTTGAAAAACGACTTATTGAAATTACTAAATCTTTAAAATTACACAATATAGCCCTATTTATA
>NZ_SRZM01000227.1 GCF_019402445.1 Brachyspira pilosicoli | reverse complement strand
TTTTTTTTTGCGTTGTATAAGAATGAGGAAGCTTCTTACCATAAAAAACTTTTTTAATATCTTGTTCCATTTTTCTTTTTAATTTTTCTACAATATCTCTTACTATACTATAGGCAAGCTTTTTTACATTAGAATCCATCATATCTCTAAATGTTAGAATATTTTTAAGAAGCTCCATATTAGGCTCCATTTCCTTTAAAATATTCTCATCTGTAATCATCTCAGTCAGATTATATTTATTTAGAGCATGAGTCTGCATAATCTGAACTGTTTCTTTTGGAAAGAGTTTTCTTATTTTAGAAACCCACATCGGCACAGTTAAATTGCTTTTATTTTTACCTCCCTTTGTTGTTGTAGAATTATCATCATTATAATAACCGTCTTCTTGTGAGTATTCTCTGTCATACAAAAAATTTAGAGTTTCATTAAGGTCAGATAATCCATTTTGCAATTCAATATTATTATCTGCAAAATCTCCGAGTATAAGACGCCATCTATTTAGAGTGTTATTTTCGTTATTATTATCTAATTTTATCATATTTATTTTTTATATTGAGGTTATTTTATATAATACTAAAAATTACTGAGTTTGTCAAAAAATATTTTTCAATTTTTTATTTGTGGTGGCTTTGCCCCCTGC
>NZ_SRZM01000226.1 GCF_019402445.1 Brachyspira pilosicoli | reverse complement strand
CAAATTAATATTATAACAATTTTATTTATTAGATATTTATTATAATTATAAAAAATTATTTAATATATTTAAAAATAAAATATATATTAAAATAATTCAACTCTATCTGTGAATGCTATTAAATAGTTATTTTTCATTTCAATAGAATCTTCTGAAGCTTTAAAATTGTTTAATGAAACAGAAATATCTTTAGACTCAATAGTAGGAAAGGAAGGACTTCCAGAAACATCTGCACTCACAAATATAAATGGATAATCCTTACCTCTAAATTTTGTTTTGCTGTATATTACAAATGACTGCCTATCACCATTTAAAACGCGATTATAAAAAAGTTCTTTTGATTGGGTATTAAAAACTGCATTGCCAGAAAATGTTAAAGTAAATTTATTGTTTGGGAAATTATATCTCTTTGCTGATACATTAAATTTCTCTTCTTTAGTCCATTCAAAAGCAATAGCAATATCAGAAACAGAAGTAGCCTCTGTGCCGTTAATAAAAAGTTTTGTTGGATATTTTGAAGTTTGAGCCATTATAATATCTCTATCTTCCGCTCTCTCTTCTTTAAGAATGCTATCTTTATCTAAAGTGTATTCATCAGATGCCCATAGTGAAGAAGTTATTTGTGTTAATGCTTTATTAGCAAAATTAAAACTCATTGATTTACTTTCACAGCCTATATACTGAATGCCTTCAATGTTTTTTGATGAGTCAAATAATGCTAAGTTATAATATTGTGTTTCTCCGAATCTTGGCGAAATTATATTTACAAATCTTGGATATAGTTTTTTTGCCTCTTCGCTAAATACTCCACTCTCTATAAATCCAACTCTCTTAAAGCTAATTAAATAATTATCTTCTTCCTCTTCGAACTCTTCTAAAAAGTTTGTAAAATCTACTTTGTCATTCTTATCGCCTGTAATTAAAAATGCTTTTATATTTTTTATGTTGTTTATAGCATCAATTAATTCCTGCTGAGTCATAGAATCATATATATCAATAAAATCGCTATAAAAACCATTTTCATCTTCTCTGATAATCTCAAGCATAGCGATAGTGTTTTCATTTTTATGCATCTTAATAGAAAAATCGCTAAAACAATTAATGCAGATAATATTTCCTGTATTTTCTTTTGTATGCACATTAGCCCATATCAAACTCATATAATAAGCATTAGAGTTTACAAAAGCACCAAAAGAAATATCCCCCGCATAGGTTGTAGCCCCTAAATAGGATTCTGATGAAGGAGAGCCTACATAATCTTTTGTTAAGCTCTCTGTAGAAGGAGTAAGTCCAACAGAAGAAGGATAAATTAAATATTTTCCTTTAACATCATAGCTGGTAAAATCTACTCTTTCATCTCTGTTGTTTGTCTTAGCAATTCTCACTTTATATGAAGAGCCGTTTATAATATTTAAGCCATCTTCATCTTTCATTAAATTTCCTTTTATGTCAAATATACTCATATAATGAACCTTTTATAATTTTAGTTAAAAAAATTTTTATGCAGTTGCTTCAAGCACAACACTTTCTAATATATCTCTATCTTCAACTGTTATAGTGCCTTGCTTTGTATTATAGCCATCTAAACTCACCTCATATTGAAGAGTGTCACCCGTTTTATATGCATCAAAATATTTATCTTCTCCGTCTATTCTTATAACAGCATTTGAAGGAGTAGAAACAATCTTCACTTTATAAACATTGCCCCTTAAACTTAAATAATCTCTTACCTTTTGATTAACTCTCTCAATATTTCTGAAAAACTTCATCATCATAACTCCCAGTCATTATTTTAAAATTTATATAAAGAGAAAAACTCACCCCCCTAATAGATGAGAAATCATTAAACTGTCTTTTACTGTTTTCCATATCAAAAGTAGGAGAGTCCCATTTAATAACAGGAGATAATGCAATCCTCTCACCCTCATCATTTAGCTTTGATACCCAATAACGTGAAGCCTGATTCAAAGCAATAGGTATCATTGTGTATGCTAAAAAAGATTCTCCAGCTTTAAGCTCTTTATAAACCTCTGCTTTTAAACATATATCATCAGTAAAACCTGCACTATCTCCTATATATGAGTTTCCTCCTTTGCTCTCGCCCTCAGATATAGTAGCCCATAAAAAAGATTTACTCATAGACTTAATATTGCCCAAACTAAAACAGTCAATTTTTAATTTGTCATCTAAAAGTTTATTAAGCTCCCCATCACCTTTAACTTTATTTCCAGCAAAATCTATATAATCATCTGCCATAAAGTTCATAAAATTATCTAAAACATATAAAATGCTATTTTTGAAATGTATCATATATATAAAACCCTATTTAAAAAATATTTAAAAATAAAAAATAATTAAGGCTTTTTTATGTCCCCATCAAGCCTCACACTCTCATAAGATAAATTGCCAGAAATAAATGCTGATAAATCTTTTATAGCTAGTTCTTTTAACCTCAAGCTCTCATTTCTTATAAAGTTTATTAAATCGCTGTTTGATACAAAATTAACAGTTAAAAGCCTAGCCACCTCATAGCATATATAATTTTTTATAGCTATATATGGAAGCTTATTTTCTTCAGTAGGCTCTGTATAGTTCATATTAAGAATTGTCTTTCTAAATTGTAGAGTATAATTTTTTAATTGGCTTTCAATAAAATCTAAATCCATATTATCATAGTCAAACATTGTAAATATGCTTTTAAAATAATTTAAATCTGGTTCATATATATACATTTATATTTCTTCCTTTTGTTATTATTTTTATACATCAGAAATTTGACTTATATATCTAAACAACTATATTTTGTTATATAAGTTTTTTATTCAACTTTTTCCCGC
>NZ_SRZM01000225.1 GCF_019402445.1 Brachyspira pilosicoli | reverse complement strand
TTTATTTATGATAGATATGAGAAGATTAGAAATGGTTGGGGCTAACTTTGATGCTAAATCTTTATTTGGTACTATAGGTTGGAAAGGAAGTGTGGATTATACTATAGTTAATGGAAGAGTTGTTGTTGAGAAAGGAAAACTTATTAGTGTAGATGAAGAGAAAATGTATAGACTTGCTGATGAAACAGAAAATAAATATTTGTCAAAAGTATAAATTAATGTTGGCATAATAAAGTTTTTAATATATCTATAATATTATTATTAATAAAAAACTAAAAAATAATTCTATATCAAAAATTATTAATAGTTATTAAATAAATATTATAAAAAATTTAATTATTATCAAAAAATCTTGACAATGTTTAAAGCCTTACTATACTTGAATACATATGATAATTTTATATAAGGAGACATACAAGCTATGGAAATTTTTAATTACATGGAAAAATATAATTATGAAGAGCTAGTATTTTTCAATGATAGTAAAACAGGTCTTAAAGCTATTACATGTATTCACTCTACGAAATTAGGTCCTTCTTTAGGAGGCACTAGACTTTGGAATTATAAATCAGAGAGTGAAGCTATAGAAGATGTTTTGAGACTAGCAAGAGGTATGTCTTTAAAATCGGCATGTGCTGGTCTTGATTTAGGAGGCGGTAAAACAGTAATAATAGCAGACCCTAAAAAAGTTAAAGGCAATGAACTTTTCTGGAGGTCATACGGAAGATTTATTGAATCTTTAAACGGAAGATATATTACTGCTGAAGATGTAAACACAAGTACAGAAGAGATGGAATATGTTGCTAAAGAAACTAGTTTTGTAGCAGGACTTAGAAGTAAATCAGGAGACCCTTCACCTATGACAGCTTATGGTGTTTATATGGCTATGAAGGCTAGTGCTTTTAAAGCATTTGGAAGCGATAATTTGGGCGGTAAAAAAATATCTGTTCAAGGGCTTGGACATGTGGGTTTAGTTTTATGTGATTATTTGGCTAAGGATAATGCTGAGTTAGTAGTATCTGATATTGATAATGATAAAGTAAAAAAAGTTGTTGAGCTTTATAAGGCAAAAGAAGTTAATGTTAATGCTATATATGAACAAGATGTTGATATATTTGCTCCTTGCGGACTTGGTGCTATTATTAATGATGAAACTATACCAAAATTAAAATGTAAGGTTATAGCTGGTTCTGCTAATAATGTTCTTAAAGAATCTCATCATGGAAAGATTTTAAAAGAGAAGGGAATAGTATATGCTCCTGACTATGTAGCAAATGCAGGAGGCGTTATAAACGTAGCTATGGAAAACCCTGTTTATAATTATGAAGCTGCAAAAAGTGCTACAGAGAAAATTTATGATAGGATACTAGAGATTTTTGAAATATCAGACAGAGAAAATATCTCTACTAATGAAGCTGCAGATAAATTAGCTATACAAAGAATAGAATCAATAGGCGAGATACATTCAAGGTATATAAGAAAGTAGTGTATACAATTATATTTTGCAATATAAGGTTTTGCTTTATTCAACTTTTTACCACTTTCGCGTTGCGGACTTCGTCAAAGTTTTCGTCCTTCGGGCACGCTTCGCGAAAGTGCAAGT
>NZ_SRZM01000224.1 GCF_019402445.1 Brachyspira pilosicoli | reverse complement strand
ATTTAAATTTTTTCATGGTAATTAGTTCTTTTTATTAATTTTAGATTATTAAATTATTAAAGTTATTATTAGTATAATACTAAATTTTTATATATTGTCAAGCATATAAAATGTAAATATTATCTAACTTTATATTAATTCGGTAAAAAAGAAAAAACTTTTAATATAAATTGTAAACATAATATTGAATTTATTTATTTTTATGGTAAAATCATATTATTATGAGAAATTTTACTTTATTATTAATACTATTATTTCAATTTTCTTTATACCCTGAAATAACATTATCTTTTGTAGGTGATGTTATGACAGGAAGTGACCATCCAGATAAAAGTTATTTGCCTCCTAATGAAGGAAAAGATGTTTTTAAAAGTGTATCATCATTTTTAAAAGCTTCAGATATAAGTTTTGCAAATTTAGAAGGAGCTATAGCAAACTCAGAAACAAAATCTGCTAAAACAGGTAAACGTTCATATTCTTTTCGTATGCCTCCATATATGGCTGATAGAATATCTGAGGCTGGGTTTGATATAGTTGCTGTTGCCAATAATCATTCGAGAGATTTTGGTGCTAAGGGATATAGTCAGACTCAAGAATATGTAAAAAAAGCTGGTATGGAAGTTGTTGGTAATGTTTTAAATCAAGCTTCTTTTATAGACGTTAAGGGTAAAAAAATAGGTTTTTTGGCTTTCTATTATTTTTCTTATGCTAATAATTCTATACAGGATATTGCATCTGCTAAGGCTTTAGTTGAAAAAACAAAAAAAGAATGTGATTTTTTAGTTGTAAGTTTTCATGGCGGAGCTGAGGGAAGCAGTATGTTTAGAGTTCCTAAAACGACTGAGTATTTTTATAAAGAAAATAGGGGAGATGTTTATAAGTTTGCAAGGGCTGTTAGCGATGCGGGAGCTGATTTAGTAGTTGGTCATGGTCCGCATGTACTTAGAGCTATGGAAATGTATAATAATACTTTTATTGCTTACTCTCTTGGAAATTTTGTTGGATATAAACAATTCTCTTTGTCTGGAAATAATGGAATTAGTGCTATATTACAAATTACTTTAGATGATGATTTAAAAGTTTCTAAAGCAAAAGTTATACCTGTGCGTTTAATAAATGGAGGTATACCTAGTCTTGATTCTTCAAATACTGCTATAAAAAAATTAAATGAGTATGCTGATTTAGATTTTCAAAAGACAGGTGTAAAGTTTAATGATGATGGCGAGTATTTAGTTAAATAAAAATATATTTTACTCTTGTTATATATTTCTTCTATTTATTTTTTATAAAGATTATTTTAGTATTAACTTAGTTTTTAAATACCGCACGCTGTGTTTATTAAAATTATATATAGATGTTTCTATAATATGAATTTTTTTTATTTCTTAATTTTCTTACCGTGCGGTTGATAGATTGAAAATATTAACTATAGAATTATTTTCCATTAAATTAAAGACTAGATAAATTGATATGAAAAAATCTTGATATTTACTATAAATCATTATAAAATCAGCAAATATAAAAAATATAGGAGTCTTGTTATAATTATGAAGATTAAGTTATTATTATTTATTTCTTCTTTGTTTTTGTTTGCATCTTGCGGAGGCGGAAATAAATTCGAAGAAGGAGTTTTACGTTTGAATGTTGGACCAGAGCCTCAAAGTATAGACCCAACATTGAACTCTGCAATAGACGGAAGTATGTATATAATACATGCTTTTGAGGGTTTAGCACAGAAAGATAAAGAAGGTAAAATTGTAGGCGGTGTTGCTGAGAGTTGGGATATTAGTGAGAATGGCACTAAATATGTGTTTCATATTAGAAGCAATGCTAAGTGGTCTGATGGTAAGCCTGTTGTAGCTGATGATTTTGTATATAGCTGGAGAAGGGCCGCTGACCCTAAAACAGCTGCTAATTATAGTTATCAAATGGAGCCTTTAAAAAATGCTAAAAAAATTACTGCTGGTGAGATGCCTGTTGAATCTTTAGGTGTTAAGGCTATTGATAATAACACTTTAGAAGTTACTTTGGAAGCTCCTACTCCATATTTTGACCAGCTTATGGCTTATCCTGTATATTTTCCATTAAGAAAAGATATTATAGAAGCTAATCCTGATACTTGGACTATGAGTGCTGATACTTATATTGGAAATGGTCCTTTTAAAATGACTGAAAGACAAATTGACAATAAAATAGTAATGGAAGTTAATACTAATTATTGGAATCGTTCTGTTATAGTTCCTAAGAAATTAATTTTTATATTGATGGATAATCCTACTTCTGTTGTTGCTGGTATAAAAGATGGTTCTATATATTTCTCTGACAGAGTACCTACTCAAGATATGGATACATTAAAAGAAGAAGGATATTTAAAAATAGAACCTTATCTTGGTTTGTATTATTATAGTTTAAATATTACTAATGAAACATTAAAAGATAAGAGAGTAAGAAGAGCATTAGCTTTGGCTATTGACAGAAATTATATAGTATCTCAAGTAACAAGAGGAGGACAGACTCCTGCTGCTGCTGTTGTACCGCCTCAAATATCTGATGTTACTGGAAAGTTTAGAGAAAATGGACAAGATAGTTTTAGTTTAAAGGCTGAAGATTATCAAAAAAACATAGAAGAGGCTAAAAAATTATTAGCTGAAGCAGGTTATCCAAACGGAGAAAATTTCCCTGTGCTTGAGTTTAAAACTAATCCAGGTGAGCATACATCTATATTTGAAGCAATTCAGCAGATGTGGAAAAACAATTTAGGAATTGATACTACTATAGTAAGTGAAGAGTGGGCAGTATTTCAATCATCACGCTATAGCAGAACTTATGTTATAGCAAGAAATGGTTGGATTGGAGATTATGATGACCCTATGACTTTTTTAGGTATGTTTTTAAGTTACAGCCCTCAAAATGTTGAAAGCTATAACAGTGCTATATATGATAGATTATTAGCTAATGCTTCTGCTACAGATGACAATACTATAAGAATGCCTTTGCTTCATAAGGCAGAAGAATTATTTATGGAAGATATGCCTATCATTCCTTTATATTATTACACATTGCCTTTATTGGTAAATAATAATTTAAAAGATGTTCAATATGATGTGCTTGGCAAACATAAGTTTTTCTATGCTTATTATGACAACACTGAAAAATAATATATTATAAACTAATAAATTAAAGAGAGGCTTTTGAATAGTAAAGAGTCTCTCTTTTTTAAAATTATTTACGTACCCCGCCCTATAAGATTTATTGTTTAAAACTAATAATATGAATTTCATTAGTTTTATTGTTTTCTTAAAATAAGCACACCCGCCCTAGTTATTATTATTTTTTTAAGTTTTAATTCCGCACGCTGAGCTTATTTATAAACTTAGTTAAAATTCTTTTTTAATACGATTAAATATTGTTACTTAGCCCACCGTGCGGCAAATAACGCATCAAATTTAAAAAAATCTTGGGTGGGGGCAGAAATTAGAATTTAAAGCAAAAAAGAAAAATGACGCAAAAATTAGAGTGAATGCAGAAAATCTATAGGGAGGGGTATGTAAATTAAATTTTAAAACACAACAACTTTTATTTATTTTATTTTAAACTTTATTTTACAAAATTTTAATAATATCATTTTCTGTTTTTCTCGCCCCAAACACATATGGCATCTAATATTGGTATTAAAGATTTACCTCTTTTTGATAAGCTATATTCTACTTTAGGAGGTATTTGAGGATATTCTTTTCTGCTAATTAAATCATCTTTTTCTAATTCTTTTAAAGTCACGCTCAACGTTTTATGAGATATGCCAGATATTATTCTTTTTAATTCATTATATCTTACAATTTTTAATTCTGATAATATATATAGTATTATCATTTTATATTTACCAGATATTAAAGACATTGTATAAGCAAAGCCTGTATCTTCCATATATTTTTCTTTTAAATTATCTTTTTTCATAAAATATATCCTTATACTTTACTTTTAGTTAGTATATAACATTTTTGTTAGTACTTGATTATAATAATATATAATACTATAATTATAATATCAATAGTAATTTGATAGATAGGAGCAAAAAATGAAAAAAATATTAATTTTAAATGGCAGCCCAAGATTAAACGGCAACACTTTTTCTTTAATAGAAGAATTTACAAAAGGTGCGAAACTTAATGGAAATGATGTAATTAGATTTGATTTAGACAGAATGGATATACATTGCTGTAAGGGCTGTTTGAGAGGAGGTAAAAATCCAGATAGCCCTTGTTCTCAAAAAGATGATATGTTGAAAATATACCCATATTATAAAGAAGCAGATATACTCGTTTTAGCTTCACCTATGTATTATTGGGCTTTTTCTGCTCAGTTAAAAATAGCTATAGACAGATTATTTGCTGTTACAGAAATAGACCCAAATTATAAGACTCCGTATAAAGAGTGTTTTATGCTTATGGCAGCAGAGGGAAATGATGAAAATAATTCTAAGCCCGTTCTAGAATATTATCATTATTTGTTAAATTATCTTGGATGGAAAGATTTAGGATATTTGATAGTTGGAGGAGTGTTTAATGTTGGAGATATTAAAGATAAAAAAGAATTATTAAATAAAGCATTTGAAATGGGAAAATCTATATTATAAAAAATTAAAGAGAGGCTTTTGCATAATCAAAAGTCTCTCTTTTTTGTTTTAAAAAATTATTTACGCTTCCCGCCCTATAAGTTTTTTGTTTAAAATTGCAAAATATAACTTTCATTAATTTTATTGTTTTATTAAAAGAAGCACACCCGCCCTAATTGTTATTAGTTTTTTAAGTTTCACTCCGCACGTTGAGCTTGATTAAAAATATAATTAAAATTGTTTTATAAATAGAATAAAATATTTTGCTTAATTCACCGTGCGGTAGAAAGTATAGAAAATTTTACTTGTTGTAAGCTAATACAAAATCTTTTACTTCTTTGAAATTGTTTATATAATAATCGTTTTTTAAATTTAATAAAGTTTGTTTGTCTGTGATGCCATATAAGGCAATTAATGCTTTTATGTCGGCGTTTTTAGCAAACTCATAATCTGGAACTCCGTCCCCAACCATAAGACTTTCTTCTTCTATTAAGTTATAATCTTTTTTTAAGTTATACCAAATGTTTATATCTGGCTTTCTATAAGGATAGATTCCATCGCCTATAACAGCTTTAAAATAATTAAATATATTTAACTTTTTAGTTGTTGTGATTGTTATCTCATTTGGCTTATTTGATATTATAAACATATTTATATTGAGTTTATAAAGTGATGTAATGGTTTCTAATACATTCTCATAAAGCTTTGTATTATCTGTAGAGTGTTTGCTATAATAATCAATATAAAAATTATATACATCATTTTCTATACTTTCTAAATATTTTTTGTCATATTTATCAGCAAAATGATTTAACACTCTATTTATTAAAAGCCTAGCACCATTGCCAACATATTTTTTTGTGTATTCTATATCTAAACTTGGAAATTTAATATATTCCAAAGTTTTATTTACACTTGCATTTATATCAGGAATGGAATCTATCAATGTTCCGTCTAAATCAAATATTATATTTTTAATCATGATATATTTTATGCAGAAACAGTTTTTTTATGAGTGTTTCTAAGTTCTTTTAACTCTTTTTTTAATCTTCTTTTTTGATATGATTCAAGCCTATCTATAAAAGTAATTCCATTAGTATGGTCTATTTCATGCTGAAGAACTTTAGCTATATAATCTTTAGCATCTAATACTTGTTCTTTATTTTCTGTATTTATGTATTTTACTTTGATTTCTTTGTATCTTGCAACCTCGTCACTGATTTTAGGAAAAGATAAACAACCTTCTTCTAATATTTCAGTATCTTCTCCATGCCAAATTATTTCAGGATTAATTAAAGCCAACTTAAAATCAGGTTTAGTTTCATCATCAAAATCTGGTACAGATATTACTATCACTCTTTTTAATACTCCAACCTGTACGGCAGCAAGACCAACACCATTAGCCTTATACATAGTTTCAAACATATCATCTATTAAAGTTAAAATCTCTTCATCTACATTTTCAACGTAAGATGATTTTTGCTTTAATCTATCATCTCCATAAATTACTAATTCTCTAATCATATATTTTTTATGCTCCTCGTAAAATCCGCTTCTTCTATTAATAATAGTTATTATATAATAATAAACTTTTTATTTATAGTCAAGTGGCAAAAAATAATATTCTAATTAAATATTAGTATTGAAGTTTTTTGTTTTTTTATTATACTTTTAGAATGAATAGAAGAAATCAATTTTTTGATAAGATAATAAAAAACTTCGATAAAGTTTCAGACATAGAAAAGAAAAGAATAATTGAAAGATTAGCTTTGCTTTCAAATTCTCAAAATATAATAATAGAGAATTTAGAAGAAGGCATAATAGCAATAGATATAAATGGCATAATTCAAGGTATAAATAAAAAAGCATGTTTTTTGTTATCTATCCCAAGAAACTCTGAAGATAAAGCAATTTCAAAATGTATAAATAATACCGACATAGGAAAATTGATACTAGAATTATTGGAAGCAAATAACATAGATACAAAAATCATAAAAGATGATAAAAACGACAGAATGCTTCAAATAGATATTTTGCCTCTTGGAGATTCTGGAGTAATTATAGGAACTTTAATAAAAATATTTGACATTACAAAAAGCTATGAAAGTGCTCAGAAGCTTAAACGTGCTGAACAGTTGGCATCTTTTACAACGCTTGCAGCTGGTGTTGCCCATGAAATAAAAAATCCTCTAGGCTCTATTTCTATATATGTGCAGTTAATAGAAAAAATTATTAAAAAAAATATGGATAATGATTGTGAGTGTTATAATGAGTTTAGAGATTATTGTAATATTATTAAAGAAGAGATTAGCAGGCTTGAAGATACTATTAATTCATTTTTATTTTCTGTGCGTAAATTGGTGCTTAATTTGGAAGATGTTAATATAAACTCTTTAATTATTTCTACTGTTGATTTTTTAAAATATGAAATAGAAAATAATAATATAAAAATAGATATAAAATTTGATATAGAGAATTTAATTTTAAAAATAGATGAAAGATATATAAAGCAATGTTTAATTAACATAATACAAAACTCAATAGATTCTATTATAGAAAAGAAAAAACATAATAAATCAGATGAGAATAATATATCAATAAAATTAAAATTATTAGATAATTATGCTTTAATATCAATTAAAGATACAGGCATTGGTATAAAAGAAGAAGAATTATCAAAGATATTTGAGCCATACTTTACAACCAAAAGAAACGGCACAGGCTTGGGGCTTACGAATGTTATACGAATAATAGAGGCACATAATGGCAGTTTTAATATAGAGAGCGAATATGGAGTTGGAAGTGAAGCTATTATAAAACTTCCTTTGATGCTTGAGAATCAAAAATTTTTGGAGAGTGATTTTTAATTTATGCCTAAGATATTAGTTATAGATGATGAGAAAAACATAAGAGACGGTATAAAGAAGTCTTTAGAGTATGAGGGTTATGAGGTAGTTACAGCTGAAAACGGAGAGAAGGGAATAGAGACAGTTTATAAAGGCGGAATTGATTTAGTTATCACAGACTTAAAAATGCCCGAAAAGACTGGTGAAGAGTTTTTGCATGACATATTAGAGTTTGATAAGCATATACCTGTTATAATACTTACAGGGCATGGCAATATAGAAACTGCTGTTGATATGATGCGTCTTGGTGCTTATGACTTTATGACTAAGCCTTTTAATATAGACAAAATGCTTCTCATTATAGCAAGGGCATTAGAAAATAAAAATATAAAAAAGACAAATGAAACATTAGAAAAAAGAGTGGACTATCATGAAAGTTTTTATGGAATGATAGGTCATAGCAGTAAGATGCTTAAAGTATATGAAGCAATAAAACAGGTGGCAAGAACAAAAGCTACTGTACTTATAGAAGGCGAAAGCGGAACTGGTAAAGAATTAGTTGCTAATGCTATTCATCAAATATCAGACAGAGCCAAACAGCCATATATTACTGTAAACTGTGCGGCACTTTCTGAGGGTGTTTTGGAGAGTGAATTATTTGGTCATGAGAAAGGTTCTTTTACTGGTGCAATAGACAAAAAAATAGGTAGGTTTGAGGCTGCCAATAAAGGCACTATATTTTTAGATGAGATAGGGGAGATTAATCAGGTTGTTCAGGTAAAGCTTTTGAGAGTTCTTGAAGAGAGAGTAATAGAGAGGGTAGGTTCTAATACTCCAATTAGTGTTGATATTAGGGTGATTGCTGCTACGAATAAAAAATTATCTGAAGAAATAAAAGAGGGTAGGTTTAGAGAGGATTTATATTATAGACTTAATGTTATAAAAATAGAAATGCCTCCTCTTAGAGAACGAAGAGAGGATATACCTTTACTTATAGATAATTTTATTAAAGAGTTTTCTCAGGTTCATAATATAGAGATTACTAATGTTGATAAAAAAGTATATAAACTATTATCTTCATTACAATGGGAAGGTAATGTACGTGAGCTTAGAAACACTGTTGAAACTATGGTTGTGATGTCTAAAGATGGCAAGATAGATGAGAGTAATATTCCTAATTGGGTTTTAACATCTAGCACAGATGATTTTGTAATAGATAAAGAGATGACATTAGAAGAGCTTGAGAAAAAATATATAAATCATCTTTTAAGTAAAAACAATTTTAATAAAGCACAAGTAGCAAAGATTTTAGGTATAGAGCGTGCAACACTTTACAGAAAGCTTAAAGATTATAATGTTGATTAATTGGTATATACTAAAAATTTTTATATTTATCAAAATACAAATATTGTTTTATATTTTTAAATATTCCTAATATTTATAGTAAAAACATTTGCACTTTTTGGTTCTTTGACGAAGTACGCACCGCGTAAGGCGGGAAAAAGAACAATAAAAAATTTAATAAAATATAATCATTAATATATACTAAAAAAACTGAAGTTTGTCAAAATATTTTTTAGATTTTTTATTATTTTGTGGGGACTAGCCCCCTGCGAAGCGTG
>NZ_SRZM01000223.1 GCF_019402445.1 Brachyspira pilosicoli | reverse complement strand
ACTTCCTTCGGTCGCAAAAGAAGTGGGGGTGTGGGGGCAAAGCCCCAGATATAACAACAAAAATATAAATTTGTTTTTGACAAAATATAGTTGTTTAGGTATATACCGCACGTATAGTAATATATAAAATATAGATAGAGTTATAATTAAAATTTTTATTATATATAAAGCTTCTATAACCGTGCGTAAAATTTTATATATTATTATGTTATTAAACTATTTTTTGTATTATAATATGGATAATTTTGTATTAGGAATTATGTATGTCAATTATTAACTACTTTTTTAAAAAACTATTAAATATAAAACCTATTAGTATATCAAATGAAGATAGTGAAAAATATTATGAAGAAGGTGTTAATTATTATAAAGAAAGAAAATATAAAGAAGCAGTGCAGTCTTTTGATAAAGCTATAGAACTAGATAATACTAAGTCTAAATATTATAGTGCAAGAGGCAGGTCAAAAGATAGATTAGAACAATATAAAAAAGCAAAAAAAGATGCTGAAATGGCTTTGAAGCTGGATAAAAATAATGCAGAAAGCTATTTAGTATTTGGAAATATAAAAATAAGTTTGAATAAATACAAAAAAGCTATTAAAGATTATGACAAAGCTTTAGGTAAATATGAAGAAGCTATTAAAGATTTTAATAAAGTAATAGAATTAAACCCTAATGATAGTGATGCTTATTATAATAGAGGA
>NZ_SRZM01000222.1 GCF_019402445.1 Brachyspira pilosicoli | reverse complement strand
AAAAAAAAATAAACTCAGAATTAAATAGGTTAAATAAAAAGTCAGAAGAAATTGAAATATTAAAATCAAGCATTATAAACAATCTAAATAAAAATCTAAAAGAATTAAAAAGTAGAAAATTAAAAAAACTAAGAGAAGAGAAAAAATTAATATATGATAATTTATTAGAATTAAAAAAAGATTTTTCAGAAATAAAGAAAGAGTACAAAAAAACTAAAAAAAATAATCAAAAAAAATCTAATAAAGAACAATCTGAAACCTCAGAAAATATTATAAAAACAATTACATCACAAAGAGTTCTTACTCTTATGGCAGAATATAATAGAAAAGCTAATAGAATGCTTATAAGTATTTTTAGAGATATACAAAAAATTAATGAATCAGATTTATATAAAGAGACAGGAAGTTATTTTAAATCATTAATAAATAGTTTCACTCATATTATAAAAACTGATATTTATTTCTTTTCTATTTTAAGAAAGTATTCAAGCAAGAAAATAATAGCAAACGAAGAGATATTAACATATCTTAATGATAATTTTTTATTCAATAAACCAATAGATACTAATTTGGATACTTTATTTGATACTAGAAAAAAATTAGATGATATTATAATAGATGTAATAAGCAGCATAGATGATTATAATGTAATAATAAAAATAGATTTTGCTGATGATGTGGTAAAAAAGCCAATCTATCATATAATAATGCATGAATTAAATCATAATACTCATCATAGAGGCGAAATATCTGCTATGCTTGATATGATGGGTTATACAAATGATTATTCTAATTTAATTACTATAATTTAATTTTGTTAGCGGTTGTATAGGATTATGTTTTTAGAAGATTGTGAGATTGTAGAAAACAAAAAAATAGCAGAGGATAAGTATATTCTCAAAGTAAAATCAAAAGAAGCTTTTAAGCATATTAAGGCAGGGCAATTTTTTATGCTAAAAAGCAGCACATATTTAAGAAGACCTATAAGTGTTCATTATGTTTCTAATGATATAGTAGAGTTTTATTATCAGGTAAAAGGCGAAGGCACAAAATATTTATCTACTCTAAAAGAAAAAGTTAATATACAAGGACCTTTAGGAAACGGATTTGATACTAACATTAATAATAAAAAAGTTCTTATAGTGGCTGGCGGTATGGGTATTGCACCTATAAAGCTATTAATAGAAAAACTAATAAACAATAATGATATCACTCTTGTAATTGGAGGAGCAAATAAAGATGCCCTCAACATAATGGAGAGATTTGATACTAGTAACATTAACTTACATATAGTTACAGATGACGGCTCTATTGGTGATAAATGTAATGCTGTAGAGAAGACAAACGAAATAATAAAAAAAGAAAAGTTTGATATAATATACACTTGCGGCCCTACCATTATGATGAATGGAATAATAAAAATAGCATTAGCAAACAACATATTATGCTATGCTTCTCTTGAGAGGAGAATGGCTTGCGGAGTTAATGCTTGTTTGGGATGCAATGTTGAAGTTAGTTATGACAATAAAACTGTAGTATTAAAAAAGGCTTGCTCTGACGGACCTGTATTTGATGCTAAATATTTATGGATTAAAAATGAACAGTAAACTAAATATTAATTTTTTAGGTAAAGAATTAAAAAACCCAGTGATAACTTCATCTGGCTGTTTTGGCTTTGGAGAAGAGTATAATAATTATTTTGACGTTAATGAACTTGGTGCTGTAAATTTAAAAGGCATAACATTAAATAAAAAAGATGGAAACAGTGGAGTTCGCATCGCAGAAACACCAAGCGGAATGATTAATTGTATAGGCTTAGAAAATCCTGGTATAGAATATTTTAGAGATGATATTATAAAAAATATAAAATATTCAACACCTATTATTT
>NZ_SRZM01000221.1 GCF_019402445.1 Brachyspira pilosicoli | reverse complement strand
ATATAATATCATTAATAATTGACTTTTTAATTATTTTATATACAATTTGTAGTTACATATGATTTTAATTATTTAATTATGGAGAATTAAAAATGAAAAAAATTATATTAATGATTACATTATTTATAATGACTATAAGTACAACACTTATGGCTAAAAGCGGTGCTGGCGTTGATATAACAGTTCCTCTTGGTGCTGGTATTGGATATTTCTTTCAAGATGGAAAAAGAATAGAAAGTTTTAAACCAAATGCTGGTTTTGAGGGCGGAGTTTATTTAAGACCTAATTATTATTTTGATTTAGCTATACTTTCTTTAGGTATATCATTAGATTTAGGTTATCAAAGAGATGTTTTTTCTTATAAGTCTGATAGAAATACGGAGTATTTAAGTTTTGATAGTTTAAGTATTGGTTTAATGCCAAAAATAGATGTATTATTTATGTCTATAGGTGTTGGTGCTGGTATAAAATTCCCTCTTGGCGGAGCGAGTTATTCAAAAGAAAATAGCGGCGGAGAGCGAAGTTATACATACAATTTAAAACAATTACAAGATCAATTTGATAATTTGTACATACCATATATTAAAGCAAGTTTAGATTTTCTTTTATTATATAACTTTACTTTGGGTGTTTATGTATCTTATGACTTTGTAGCTATGAAAACTAAAACTCTTAGTCCTGATCCTGAGATTACTTTTGGTGCATTAGATGTTGGCGGTCAAGTGGGTATAAGATTTTAATTAATATGTAATTAAATAATTAAGAAGCTTTGATTATTTTTCAAGGCTTCTTATTTTTTTAAATTTTTTCATTGTTTTATATCATTAAAAACTAATTATCTTTTCTAAACCTCGATGATGTAACATCAAATTTATTGAGCCTTACCATACAAAGTGATAATATTATAGCAAGTAAAACAGCAAGCGATATAGAATAATAAGCAAGAGAGACTTTTTTGTCATTTTTTATAATATTTATCTGTTCAGATTTTGAATTAATATTTTCATCTATTGCACTAGCTTCTGCTATATTTCCACTTTCCATCAAACTTCCCTTTTGAAGACGTAAATTATCAATATCTTTTATAATACTTTCTATCATCTTCTCCCTTTTTATTTTATTATAGAAATCAAATCCCCATATACCTAAACTAATGAGAGAAAATATTGCTGTTATTATTATCAATACAAATATAGCAAATTTCCTTTTTTTAATACTTACATTAGAAATATTAACAGATTTTATTTTTATATCATTTATATGATTTATTAAATCCTCAGAATCTGGATATAATAATTTAGATTCTTCTATACAAGATAAAAGATTAAGCATAGCTTTATATCTTTCTGTTCTTTGGAAGTTTAAATAATATTTATCTATATCTTTTATTTTTTCTTCTGGGCTAGTTATATGTTTATTAGTTTTATTTGAATGAATGTTTAAAAGATATGTTTTATTTTTTTTCTTTTCTGTGTTCTTTTTTGTATTTTTATTTAACTCTTTTTTAGTTTCTTTATTATCTTCTTCATTTGCAACTTCTTCATCATCATCTACTAATGATATTTTTTTGTGTCTTTCATTTTCTTCAATATCGTCTTTTGATAATTTTCTTATTCCTCCTAAAGTGCTTGATTGATTAACCGTATTTCCATCTCTATCTTTAACTTGTACTCTTATACCAAATTTATCTCTAAACATAGCCTCTAAAGTTTCAACACTAGTATCTTTATCTATAACAATAGAAGCTTTTTGATTTTTTCTAGGGTCTGCTATTTCAAACAATTTAATATCATTAGATTTTTTAGCTCCTTTATATATTCCCAAATTAATTCCAAATTCTCTATCGAAAGAATCTAGCAAATTAGAAATAGACATGTCCAAAGTTATTTTCATAAAACCCTCTATATTATGCATTAATTATATATACATTTATAATTAATATCGAAATTATAATAAATAAAACGCAAAAAATAATAAAAAGAAAAATAAATAATTTAAAATTAATGAACATTTTAATTGAAAAAAAAATGATGATAGTATATCATAATATAAATTCAAAAATATCATTTAATAATTTTTTATTATCAAAGTTTATTAATAATAAAAGTTTCATTGGAGGTATTATGGCTGTATCTAAAAAAAATACTAAAGGTTCATTAAAAAAAGTATCGAAAACTGTCAAGAAATTAGCTGCAGAGAAAAAAACTGTTGCTAAAAAAGCTTCTTCTGCTGTAAAGAAAGTTGCTAAAAAGGTTGAGAAAAAAATCGAGAAAAAAGTTGTTGCTGCTCCTAAATATTATGTATCAGAAGTTCCTCTTAAAAGTGCTGATAAAGAAATATTTGCTGCAATGAAAAATGAGTATAAGAGAGAGATAAACGGACTTGAACTTATTGCTAGTGAAAATATAGTTTCTCGTGCTGTTATGGAAGCACAGGGCTCTATATTTACAAATAAATACGCTGAGGGTTATCCTTCTAAGAGATATTATGGCGGATGTAGTGAAGTTGATGTTGTTGAGAATTTGGCAAGAGAAAGAGCAAAAAAATTATTTAAAGCTCCTTTTGTAAATGTACAGCCTCATTCTGGCTCACAAGCTAATATGGGTGTTTATATGGCTATATTAGAACCAGGAGATACTTGTTTGGGATTATCACTTGATTCTGGCGGACATTTAACTCATGGTAAAAATGTTAATTTCTCTGGAAAGATTTATAAGTTTGAGCATTATAATGTTAGAAAAGATACTATGCAAATAGATTATGATGAAGTAAGGGATATCGCTAAAAAAGTAAAACCTAAATTAATAGTAACAGGCGGAAGTGCTTATCCTAGACAAATAGATTTTAAAAAGTTTAGAGAGATTGCAGATGAAGTTGGTGCTTATTTAATGGTAGACATGGCTCATATATCAGGTTTAGTTGCTACTGGACTTCATCCTAGCCCTGTACCATATGCTCATTTTGTTACTGGTACTACTCACAAAACTTTAAGAGGTCCTCGCGGCGGATATATTATTTCTACTGAAGAAGAATTAGCTAAAAAAGTAGATAAAACTATATTCCCTGGTATACAAGGCGGACCTTTGATGCATGTTATAGCTGCTAAGGCTGTATGTTTCAAAGAAGCACTTGACCCTAAATTTGTTAAATATCAAGAGCAGGTTTTGAAAAATGCTGATGCTATGGCTAATATGTTCCTTTCTAAAGGTTATGAACTTATTTCTGGCGGTACTGATACTCATTTAATATTAGTTGATGTAAAAAAATCTAAAGGCATTACAGGTCAACTTGCAGAAACTGTTTTAGATAAAGCTCATATCACTATTAATAAAAACGGCATACCTTATGATACAGAATCTCCAATGGTTACTAGCGGTATTAGACTTGGTACTCCTGCTATTACTACTAGAGGATTCAAAGAAAAAGATGTTATGGAGCTTACTCAATATATTGATGAAGTATTAAGTAATGCTAATGATGAAAAGGTGGTTGCTGCTGTTGCTAAAAAGGTAGCTGGTTTATGTAAAAAATTCCCAATGTATAAGTTTATTGGCGATATGTAATTAAATAATAATTTGTTAATATAAAAAAAGGGATACTAATTTTTAGTTTCCCTTTTTTATTGTTTTTTAAATATTTAAATAATTAATAGCTTCATTTATTTTATCTACAACAATATCAGCACCATGTTCTAATAAAACTTCTCTTTTATAACTATTTGTAATTGCTATTATTTTTATACCTGTTTTTTTAGCTCCATCAACACCAGCTAAACTATCTTCAAAAATAACAACATCATCTTTTGTTATATCATTGTTTCTTTCTTTTAATATTTCAAATGCATTCAAAAATAAATCTGGTTCTGGTTTAGCCTTCAATGTTTCATTATGACAAGAATATCCTACTATATATTTTGATATAGATGTTTTTTTAGCCATTCTTGTAACATAATTTATATTGCTATTTGAAGCTATAACTATATCTATGTTTTTTAATCTTTCTAATATATCAAAAACTCCATCAAAAGTTTCTAAATCTGTTTCTATAATTTTGTGAAAATATTTTTCTGTATTTTCAAAGAAGTTTGTAGGTATAATATAATTTTTTTCTATTAGCATTTTTTT
>NZ_SRZM01000220.1 GCF_019402445.1 Brachyspira pilosicoli | reverse complement strand
AAATAATCAACTAGGCATAATTCTTTTGAATTAATAACCTTCTCATCAAAAGTATCTTTATCTAATTCTACCATAATAAAACTCCTATTATTAATATATTTTTATACGATTAATTATACAAAAAATATAGCCATAGTCAAGAGAATATATAATTTATTATTGAGAATATCATAATAAAGAAATATTTTTTTATCCATTATTTTTATTTAATAAAAAATTACATATTAGTTTTTATATAATACTGATTGTAATATAAGAGATTTTTAAAAATTAATAATTATTTATTTACAGGTATTCTCAAAAATATTTCACTTCCTATAGAAAGCACATTGCTGTCAAGTTTATTCCAAGCCTTAATCTCAGCAACATCAACTTTAAACTTCCTTGCTATAATCCAAAGAGTATCTCCTGCCCTTATATGATACATTATGTCTTTATACTCATAATCAGGAGGAGGCAAAGATTCAAAATATACAAACTTACCTTCTCTTATTCTCTCTTGCTCTTCCTCATATTGAGCCAAATCTACCTGCTTAGCATTGTCTAGTCCTTGAATAGGAATCATTACCTGCTGACCTATGTTTAAATTTCTTGATTTTAATTTGTTTATCTCAACAATAGCCTGCATAGGTACATTATAAAATCTAGATAAATGCGAAAGAGTTTCATTCATTTTTACTTCATGTCTTCTAAATGTTACCCTCTCTGAAGCAGGAATCTTACCGAAAGTATCATAAAATAATTGCTCTTTTCCCTCAGGTATTCTTAAAGGATAACGCACCATACCAGGAGGAGTTACACCTCTTGATAAATGCGGATTAAGTGCTTTTAAATCTTCTGTTTCTGCATCTATCATGTCTGCTATTATAGATAAATCAGCCGCATCATCAACATAAACCAAATCACCCTCTGGAAAAACTACTTTTGGCTTGTTAATCTTAAATCCAAATTTCTCTGGGTTTTTTGCTATAATAACAGAGGCTACATATTTAGGTATATACTCTTCAGTCTCTTTTGGAAGCACTTTAGCCCTAAGCAAATCATAAAAATTATTACTCTTTACTTGCTTAATAGCCCTAGATATTCTTCCCCCTCCTGCATTATACGCTATTAATGCAATAACCCAAGATTTAAAATTCTCATCAAGCCTCATCAAATGCTCAGCTGCAGCCTTTGTAGAACGCTCTGGGTCAAACCTGTCATCAGACCAATAATTAACTTTTAAATTATATATAGCACCAGTCATAGGCATAAACTGCCAAAGCCCTGCAGCACCGGCATGCGAAACAGCCTGAGGATAAAAACTGCTCTCTATTATAGGTAAATAAGCTAAATCTTCAGGAACCCCTTTTTCTGCAAATACCTGTTTTATATAAGGCAAATATATCTGTGCCCTGTCAATAATCTTTTGCATATGAGGACGCCAACTACCCTGATACCTATCCAAATAATAAGAAACTCTCTCAGTGCGAAAATCATCAACATTAAACCCTCTAAGCTCTACTACTTTAATATCGCTTCCAAGTGCCTCACCATAAACCGTAAGCTCATAAAGATTAACGCCGTCTAAACCCTTTCGTAAATATAAATCAAAAGTATCACAAGAGTTAACAAAAAAAATCAAAACTATTAAAAATATAGCTAATATGCTTTTTCTTTTTAAGACTTTTATTTTCATGATTATTATTAAATATATTTAACATTTTTTTTTAATATTTGCAAGTATGTAATTATCTTTTAAACTTCGTACTAAAGCAATCGTAATAGTTGACAATTTTTACAATTAAAAATATTATATAGCCTATAACTTACACAGGTATGGAGATAAAATAAAACTATGGCTAAAATTGTAAAATGTAAATACTGTAAAACTGTTAATGATAAATATGCCAAACAATGTAAATCTTGCGGAAAAGTGTTGTATCCAGAAATATCTTTCAAAAAAGCAACTATTATAACTGTAATATTAGATGCCATATTTGCTCTTATATATATATTTGGAATATTTTTATTTATATATAATGCCAACAACAATGAAACTCCAAAATACATAAACCTACTCCCTGCCCCAAATAGTATTTCATTTTTTGTTATTATATTAATAATGTTATGTTTTGCTGTTATAAAGATACTATATATATTAAATGTATTTGTTTTGAAAAAAGATATTATTTATACTATAAGAAGAGTTAGTTTATTTTTTGAAGCTATAATAATGTTTCCTTTGCAAACAATATTAGGCTTATATTTTTATGATATAGCAACCAGCGAAGATAAAGCAAAAAATAATAATTAATTTAGTAATATTATAATAATATAATAAGATATAGGTGCAGTTAATATCACGCTGTCAAATATATCAAATACTCCGCCATGACCTGGAAACATCTTGCTTGAATCTTTAGTATCATACATTCTTTTAATTAGGCTCTCTCCCATATCCCCAAGAAAACCTGTTAATGTAAATATTATAGTAAGCCATATTATCTGTGATAGAGAAAATGTAGGTATATCTTTACCAAGCACTAAGCTTAAATATCCATTTGAATATAAATAATAATAAAGTATAGAAATAGGTATTGTAAATAAAAACATACCCACTAAACCTTCGTAACTTTTATTTGGAGAAGCACTATTTGAAAGTTTATGCTTTCCAAATTTCCTTCCAACCACATATCCGCCAGTATCACTAAGCCAAGCACATAATAATATAAATACAATATAATATTTACCGCTAGTCATAAAACGCATTAAAGATATATGCCATACTCCAAGTCCAACATATATAAAACAAAATACCGCAGTAAGTATAGCCCTGCCCCTCTCTTCAAAAGTAGATACATTAACCTTAAACATATTTATTATAAAAAGAACAGCTATTAAAACAAATACCATAACAAGTGATAAACTCATAGAAATATTATTTATTTGAGTAAACTTATAAAGACGTGAAAAATCTCCATGAAGTATATTATTGCCGCATATAGTAACAATATATCCCAAAACCATAGCTACTATAGTTGTTATTACGGTTCTAAAATTCTTTTGCCTATAAACCTTAGCCATATTAAATATTTCTAATGTACTTATTATAGAAATAGCTAATATCAAAGCATGAAAGAGAAAAATAACTCTATTGTAAAGCAATATAATAGTAAATAATGGTAAAGTTAATGCTACAGATATAAGTCTTCCCTTCATATCTTATAAGCCTCCGTATCTTCTGTTTCTGTTTGAATATTCTTCTATAGCTTTTTTGAAATTCTCTTTAGAAAAATCAGGCCATAATATATCAGTAAAATATAATTCACTGTATGATGCTTGATACATTAAAAAATTACTTAATCTATGTTCTCCAGAAGTTCTTATTACAAAATCTGGGTCTGGTATATCTTTTGTATATAAATAATTTCCTATAGAGTTCTCATCAATATCTTCTATACTAATCTTATTTGATAATACATCAGAATACATATTTTTTATGGCAGTTTTAAGCTCATCTCTAAAACCATAATTTAATGCCAACACTACTGTAAGTATTGGATTTTGGCATTTCTCTAGAGTTTCTTTTTCTGTTTCTTCTATAGTTTCTATAGTATCTTTCGGAAATTTGGAAATATCACCTATATGCTTTACTAAAATATTATTTGAAATAAGTCTTTTAATTTCTTTTTTATAGAATTCTTTTAAAAGTTTAAATAAAGCCTTTTTTTCTTCTTCAGGTCTTTTCCAATTCTCTGTAGAAAAAGCATATAGTGTTAGATATTTAATATTAAGTTCACAGCATGCTTCTACTATATTAATAACATTTTCACTTCCAGCTCTATGTCCAAAACTTCTAGATTTATTTCGAGCTTTAGCCCATCTGCCGTTACCATCCATAATTATAGCAACATGTGAAGGAACTTTATTATCCTTTTCTGTCATCATAATTATATTTTATCTAATTCTTTTTCTTTTGAACTAATTAATTCATCAACTTTTTTGATATAGCTATCTGTATCGTTTTGTATTTTTTTCTCAAGATTTTTAGATTCATCTTCAGTAATAGTTTTATCTTTTAAATCTTTTTTTATAATATCGTTTTCATCTCTTCTTATATTACGTATAGCAATTTTAGCTTCTTCCCCTCTATGTCTTACACCTTTTTTTAACTCTTCTCTTCTTTCTTTAGTAAGCTCAGGCACCATAATTCTGATATTACCGCCATCATTAAAAGGATTGAAACCCAAATCAGCTTTTAATATAGCCTTTTCTATGTCTCCTACCAATGCTTTATCAAAAGGCTGTATCATTATAGTTTTAGCATCAGGAGTAGAAACGTTACCCACTTGTTTAAGCGGCATACTGCTACCGTAAGCTTCCACTTTTACACCATCTAATATAGAAGCATTTGCTCTTCCTGTTCTAATACCTTTCAAATCATTTTGTAAACTATTAATAGCCTTTTCCATTCTATCTTTATAGGATTCTTTTGACATAGATTAAAACCTCTTAAAATTATTTGAGGCAATTATAATTTAAGATATAAGTATTGTCAAGTTATTATTAATAAGTAATTTTATAGTATAATAATAGTAGTAAAAATGAAATATTTTATATAAATTTCATTATAAAAAAATACTTGACTTTTTTAACAAATAGTATAATATGCATATCAATATTTATACATCGCGGGGTGGAGCAGTTGGTAGCTCGTTGGGCTCATAACCCAAAGGCCGTAGGTTCAAGTCCTGCCCCCGCTAATAGCCAATAATAAAGGCTTATAAACTTTTATTTGGCGGCGTGGCTCAGGTGGTTAGAGCATGCGGCTCATATCCGCAGTGTCAGGGGTTCAAGTCCCTTCGCCGCTAATAACTTTAATCAAAAGGTAGGTGAGTTAATTGGTACGTATTTTCGCTAATGAAGGTGAACCAGTTGAAAGCGTTATTAAAAGATTTAGAAGAGCTTGCGAAAACGAAGGCATCTTACAAGAATTAAAAGAAAAACAATTCTACAAAAAACCTTCTCTTGAGAAAAAACTTCAAAGAGAAAAAGCTCTTAAAAGAATGAAAAGAAAAATCAAAAAAGAACGCAGATTAGGTTTACTATAAACTTATCTAATCTGATAAATCTTAAAGCATTGATAGTTTTTATTATCAGTGCTTTTTTTATTGTAAAATTATATTATTTATAATAAACTATTGACTTTTATCTTCTGTAATATTATATTAGAACAATAAAATATTGTAGTTTTTTCGGAGTATAATATTATGAAAGCAATCAAACACATAACAATACTTACTTCTATTTTATCTGTTATCATATCTTGCGGAGCATCTATGCCGCTTAAAGAGTATAAAGATGCTTCAACTTTAAGAGATAAAACGATTAAATATGAACTTCAAAATTATTCTAAAGAACAATTCGATATAGCTGAATCAAGCTTTGCAGAAGCAACTATACTTATAGATGAAAATAAAGAGCCAGATACTGTAAAAGAATTGCTCACTACTGCTTCAAATGCATATTTAGTTGTTTTAAATGAAGGTTTGCCTGTATATGCTGAAGAATTAAAAACTGAAACTTCAAGAAATAGAGTATATTCTAAAGATATTAAAGCATATATAGTTGATAAAGAAAATTATGAACTTGCTGAATTAAACTATATTAATGCTTTATCTGCTTTAAGCACAAATAACTATGAGCTTGCTGTCGATTCTTTCCTTAAAACAAGAGATTATCATAGCAAAGCTTTCTTTAATACAAAAGAACTATTTGATAACAGCCTAAAAGGAATTCAAGAGGCTGATGATAAAATTAAACAAATAGAAGTTTTAGAAAATCCTACTAATAATTAATATGGAGTTTTATTATGAAAAAAGTATTATTAATTCTTTTTGCAGCTTGTTATTTAATATATGGACAAGACACTAATGCTAATATAACAAATGAAAATATAAAAGATAGTGAAGATTATCAATTAGCACAAAGATATAGAGAATTAGCTATAGAGGCTCATAATGCTGGTGATTATACTCAAAGCATTGAGTTTTCTAGACAAAGTAAAGAATATTCTGATAAAGTTATAGCTAAATTTGGAGTATATGGATTAGTTTTGAATGCTCAAAGATATGCCGAAAGAAACTTAGCTTTACTTAAAGGGGTTGGAGGAGATACTAATGAATCTTCTATATATCTTTATGAAGAATCTATTATGGACTATGAAGCTGGAAACACTATATTTAATGCTGCTACTAATGATACAGATTATAGTAACTCTATAACAAAATATACTGATTCTTCTTTAAAATCTAAATTAGGTTATGATTTGGTATCAATAGGTTTAAGAAGAGATTATCTTATTAATGAAGGTGCTATAACTAACGCTGACAGCAATGATAATAAAATATTAAATTTAAGATATAATGCTGTAATGTTTTCAAAAGCAAAAGACTATAACAGCTCTATTTCAAATGCCAATGAAGCAATTAATATATTAGATATGCTTGAAGCTCCTATAGCTTATGCAAAAGCACAAAAAGCTCTAAATAAAGCTAAAGAAGATGGATATAATGAAACAAAAATGACTAATTATAATCAAGCATCAACTACATTAATATTTGCTAAACAAGCATTAGACGGTGAAGATTTTTCTAATTCATTATTTAATTCAAAACTTGTAATAGAAATGGTTAATGCTATGTATAATGGTGCTGATTATAATCAAGAAACTACTATAGTAGAAACAACAGGAGTATTATTCCCTAAATATTATAAAGTTCAATATAGAAAAGTTGGTACTGATTCATTATGGAAAATAGCTTCTTATGACTTTATATATGGTGATGGTAATTTATGGAAAAAAATATATGAAGCTAATAAAGATAAAATAAAAGACCCTAACATCATCATAAACGGACAAATATTATTAATACCTAGCCTTAAAGGTGAAACTAGAGACGGTACTTATGACTCTAATAATGAGTATGGTAATATAAAAGATATAAAATAAATATATAAGAGAGGAAATAAAGTTTAATGTTGAAAAAGACAAAAATCATTTTATTATCATTTTTAGCGATAATAGCATTTACAGCAGTATTATTGGCACAGAAGCCAAAAACATCTAAAGAGCATTTGTTTATAGAAACAGATTATGGTACTATAGAGATAGCTTTCTATCCTGACAAAGCTCCTAAACATGTGGAAGCTATTAAA
>NZ_SRZM01000022.1 GCF_019402445.1 Brachyspira pilosicoli | reverse complement strand
TTATCTTTTTATATATTCCTAGGATATTAGCTATAACACTCTATAAACATTTAAATAGTTATTTTTAGATTTTAAATTTACTTTTAAAATTGACAATTAAATTTTTATTTTGTATTATACATATATAAAAACTATTAATAGGCATAAATATATGAGAGAAATTGATGTTAATGTTATAACAGAAAATGTTGCTAAACTTTGTATAGATTCTAATATTTATTTAAACGATGATATAAAAAAAGCATTAGAAAAATCTTTAGCACAAGAAGAAGAAAACCTTCCAAAAAATATACTTGATGTACTTATAAAAAATTCAGAAATTGCAAAAGAAGAATTAAAGCCAATATGCCAAGATACAGGAATGGCGATTATATATGTTGATGTGGGAATGGACGTTCATTTTAAGGGCGGCAGTTTAACAGAGGCAATTAATAAAGGTGTTGCATTGGGATATAAAGAAGGATATTTAAGAAAGTCTGTTGTAAATGACCCATTAGAGAGAAAAAACACAAATGATAATACTCCTGCTATTATTCATTATAATATAGTTGAAGGCGATAAAGTAAAGATTATAGTAGCACCTAAGGGTTTTGGAAGTGAGAATATGGGAAAGGTTGCTATGCTTCCTCCTTCTGCTGGAATAGATGGAATAAAAAAGTTTGTTTATGATACAATAAAACTTGCAGGTGCTAATGCTTGTCCTCCTATGATTGTGGGTATTGGTATTGGTGGCAATATGGAGAAATGTGTTGATATTGCTAAGAGGGCTTTACTTAAAGAGGTGGGCTCAAAAAATGATGATGAACGTTTACAAAAGCTTGAAGAAGAGCTTCTTGAAGGAATTAACAAAATGAATATTGGTCCTTCTGGTTTTGGAGGTAATACTACTGCTTTATGCGTGCATATAAATATGTATGCCACTCATATAACATCGCTTCCTGTATGCGTGTGTACAGGCTGTCATGCTACAAGGCACAGAGAAATTGTTTTATAAATAGTTTAATAAAAATTTTAAAGGTATTAGGTTTTATGGAAATAAAAAAGATAAACACTCCTCTCACAAAAGAAATATTATCAACATTAAAAGCAGGCGATATGATAAGCCTAACAGGCAATATATATACTGCAAGAGATGCTGCACATAAAAGATTAATAGACATAATAAAAAGCAAAGAAAAGTTGCCGTTGGATTTAGAAAACAAAACAATCTTTTATGCAGGCCCTTCACCAAATAAACCAAATGAAGTGATAGGAAGCGTTGGACCTACAACAAGCTATAGAATGGACGCCTACACTCCAAAGCTTACAGAGTTAGGAGTTTTGTCTACAATAGGTAAAGGTGCTAGGTCTAAAGAGGTTATTGACTCTATAAAAAAATATGGTGGGGTGTATTTTTGTGCGATAGGAGGTGCTGCTGCCTATATGGCTCATTGTGTAAAGCGATGCAAAGTAATAGCTTTTGAAGATTTAGGCACTGAGGCTATTAGAGAGCTTTATGTTGAAGACATGATGCTGATTGTAGCAATAGATTCTAACGGGGATAGTGCTTTAAAGGTTTAAGATTTTTTAAAAATCTTATTTATTAAAAGTTTTCAAATATATAATAAATTTTTTATTCAACTTTTTCCCGCGTACGAG
>NZ_SRZM01000219.1 GCF_019402445.1 Brachyspira pilosicoli | reverse complement strand
AATATAATTAAATAATAGTTCATTTGGGAGAAGTTTTATGATAATAGGAAAAGCACAATACGAAGAATATCTATCAAATTTTACAGACAAAAAAGTATTTTTTAGCATAAATGAAGGAGAAAATTATATAAAAAATACAAATGCTTCTTCTGTAGTATTATCATTAAAACTATGCAATCTATATGGAGCTCTAAACACATTAAAACAAAAAAAACTTAATTCATATCTAAAAGATTTTTACAGCAAATCATTGCCTATAATAAGCAATAAATATGGCGGAAAAGTTGATCAAATATCAGCTCAATATATAGTAGCAGTATTTTCTGACAATTTTAAATTTAGAAATACAACTTACAGCGATATTTTAAAAGACGCCTATAGTTGTGCCAAAGAACTAATGTCAACATTAAAAGCAAATAGATATAGTGTAAGCATTTCTATAGCTATGGGAGATTTATGCTTTTGTCAGGTTTCAGATACTGAAGTATTATTCAATGAAGTAGTATGCATGGGAGAGCCTATGCTTCTTGCAAATGAATTAATAAATATATCAACTGTTAATGAAATATTGATTCCAGAAAATATAAGCCATATGGTTTATGCTGATAAAGAATTAAGAGCTTCTTGGTCTATTGCCTCACAAACTTGCGATTTTCCTGGTATTGGAAGTTGTTATATTAAGAAGTTAATAAAATTATAACTTATCATTAAAATATATATTTATATAAAATGATAAGTTATAAAAATCACATATAAAATATTTCAGGTTCAGCTCTTCTTTCAAACTGTTCTTCCAACTCATGTTGATGGTATAAATAGCCCTCATCATCATAATATCTGCATTTTTCTGGGCATTTTTTGATGCAAGCACCACATTTTGTACATATACCAACATATTTGCTCACATCATTAAAATCAATAGACCCCATAGGGCAAACATGAGCACATATTTTACAATCTGTACATTTTGACAAATTAACTTTAGGTTTTACTTTTAATATATCAATAGCATGTTCATGTCTATCTCTTGGTGTATAATAAGGACGAATAGGGTCATTTCCTCTCACTTTAATAGGTTCAGTAGGTATATTTTCAACAGTTCTTATTTTCTCTACTATTTTGTCTACAAAATCGGCAGCAATTTGCATATCTTTTTCATCAGGTCTATTAGCCCCTAAAGTATAAGAAAAAGAATGCTCACCAACAAAACCAGCACCAGCTATAGTATGAAAACCATTATCTTCTAAGATATTTCTAAGTTCAATTAGAGCATCATCAAAGTTTCTATTACCAAAAAGCACTACAGGTATAGCTAAAGCACCATTACCTTTAATGTTGTTTTTTAAATAGGGAAGCATTATATTTGGAACTCTTCCTGCATAGGTAGGACTTCCGCATATCACTAAATCATTTTCTTTAAACTCAAGCACTTTTTCTCTTCTTTTAGGCAAGCTATAATTATATTTCTCACACTCAACATTAAGTTTTTTAGCGACATTTTCTGCTATAAAAGAAGCTATTTTCTGAGTAGTACCAGTGGCACTGTAATATACAGCATAGACTTTTTTTACTATCATAATATACCCCCCATAGTACTTTTATCTATTATATAATAATTATGTAAATAAATATCTATAAGTCAAGTAAAAAACAAATAAAAGCAAAAAATAAAAAATAAAAATGTAGTTTTTGTGAAATAAAAAATATAAAACAAGAATAATAATATATAGAGAAATAAAATTTAAAAATAATATCTTGTAAATTTTGATTGACAATCAAAATTTATTTTACTATACTAGAGTATATCAAAAAATCATTTAAGTGGGAGATTTCATGGATTATATCAAACTTTATAATCAAAAATTAACCTCGCCATATGAAGCCGTTAAGGTAATAAAATCTGGTGACTGGATAGATTACGGTTGGGTAACTGCTACCCCAATAGAATTAGATAAAGCATTAGCTGAAAGAATGCCCGAGCTAACAGATATAAATATTAGAGGCGGTATATTATGTTGGGAGCCTCAAATATTTAAAATTCTTAATCCAGAAAAACATTTTACTTGGAACTCTTGGCATATGTCTGGTATAGAAAGAAAAGCGATATCAAGAGGATTTTGTTTTTATGACCCTATTCGTTATTCTGAAATGCCTAGATATTATAGAGATTTACCTCGCGGTATAGATGTGGCTATGTTCCAAGTTGGACCTATGGACGAGAATGGTTATTTTAGTTTTGGTCCTAATGCGTCACATATGCAGGCTGTTATAGAAAGGTCAAAATGTGTTATAGTTGAAGTAAATGAAAATATGCCTCGCTGTTTAGGTGCTGACCATATCGGCGGAGAATCTGTACATATTAATCAAGTTGATATGATAGTAGAGGGAGATAATCCTTCTATAGTAGAATTAGGAGGAGGCGGTGCTGCTACTGAGGTAGATAAAACTGTAGCTAAACTTATAGTAGAAGAAATACCTAATGGTGCTTGTATACAGTTGGGTATTGGTGGTATGCCTAATGCTGTAGGTTCTTTAATAGCAGAATCTGACCTTAAAGATTTAGGCGTACACACAGAGATGTATGTTGATGCTTTTGTTGATATATCATTAGCTGGTAAAATCACTGGAAATAAAAAGAATATAGACAGAGGAAGACAAACTTATGCTTTTGGTGCTGGTACTAAAAAGTTATATGATTTCCTTCATAATAACCCTCAATGTTTGTCTGCTCCTGTAGATTATACTAATGATGTAAGAGTAATATCTTCTATAGATAATTTTATGTCTATAAACAATGCTGTTGAAATAGATTTATTCGGTCAAGTAAGTGCTGAATCTACTGGTACTAAACATATAAGCGGTGCTGGCGGACAATTAGACTTTGTATTAGGTGCTTATCTTTCAAAAGGCGGTAAAAGCTTTATTTGTTTATCATCAACTGTAAAAGGTAAAGATGGTTCATTGCAATCAAGAATAGTTCCAAGTTTTGCTAATGGTACTATTATTACAGATACAAGAGCTAATACTCATTATGTTGTAACAGAGTATGGTAAAGTAAACTTAAAAGGTTTAAGCACTTGGCAAAGAGCTGAAGCTTTAATATCTATAGCTCATCCAGATTTTAGAGAAGAGTTAATCAAAAAAGCTCAAGAATGCAATATCTGGAGAAATAGCAATAAATAAAAAAGTTAGTTTAATTCATAATAAAACAAATTAATTAAAAAAGGAGAAGCAAATGTTTAAAACAACTGAACAACACGAAGAGTTTCGTGCTAAGGTCAGAGCTTGGGCTGAAGAAGTAGTAAAACCTATAGCTGTAGAGCTTGACCTTGATAATAAATTCCCAGATGAAGCTGTAAAAGAAATGGGTAAAAAGAAATTAGATATTATGGGTATACCATATGGTAAAGAATACGGCGGTGCTGGACTAGATGTTATTAGTTATGCTATAGCTGTAGAAGAGCTTTCAAGAGTTGATGGTGGTGTTGGTGTAATTTTATCAGCTCACACTTCTTTAGGTTCTTACCCTATCGCTGCTTTCGGTACTGAAGAGCAAAAGAAAAAATATTTAACTCCTCTAGCTAAAGGAGAAAAAATAGGTGCTTTCGGTTTAACTGAGCCTGAAGCTGGTTCTGATGCAGGCGGTACAGAAACTACTGCTGTATTAAATGGTGACCACTACATATTAAACGGTGAAAAAATATTCATCACTAATGCTCCTAAAGCTGATACTTATGTAGTATTCGCTGTTACTACTCCTGGTATTGGTACTAAAGGTATTAGTGCTTTCATAGTAGAAAAAGGTTGGGAAGGTTTTGAGTTTGGTGAACATTATAACAAACTTGGTATACGTTCATCTTCTACTGCTCAATTACTTTTCTCTGATGTTAAAGTTCCTAAAGAAAACTTACTTGGTAAAGAAGGACAAGGTTTCAAAATTGCTATGCAAACTCTTGACGGCGGTCGTATAGGTATTGCTGCTCAAGCTTTAGGTATAGCTCAAGGAGCTTATGAGGCTGCTTTAGAATATGCTAAAGACAGAATACAGTTTGGTCGCCCTATAGCTCAACAACAAGCTATTGCTTTCAAACTTTCTGATATGGCTACTAAATTACGTGCTGCAAGATTACTTGTTTACAGTGCTGCTTATCTTAAAGAAAAACATGAACCTTATGGTATGGAAGCTGCTATGGCTAAACAGTATGCTTCTGATATAGGTTTGGAAGTTGTTAATGATGCTCTTCAAATCCATGGTGGTAACGGTTATATTAAAGGTGCTTACATGGTTGAGAGAGCTTACCGCGATGCTAAGATTTGTACAATCTATGAAGGTACTAACGAAATTCAAAGAGTTGTTATTTCTGCTGCTATACTTGGTAAAATGCCTAAATCTCCTGCAGCTGCTGTTGCTGGTCCTATGGCTAAAAAAGGTCCTATCACTGGTGAAAGAAGAAACATCATCTTCAAAGAAGGTTCTGCTCAAGACAAAGTTAATGCTCTTGTGGCTGCTTTACAGAAAGATGGAATCGACTTCTCTGTTGGTATTGACATTAATACTCCTATAGTTGATGCTGAAAGAGTTGTTTCTGCTGGTAAAGGTATTGGCGGTAAAGAAAATATGAAACTTGTTGAGAACTTAGCTAAAGCTGCTGGTGCTGCTATTGGTTGTTCTCGTCCTGTTGCTGAAGAATTGAGATACTTACCTATCAATAGATATGTTGGTATGTCTGGTCAAAAATTCAATGGTAACTTGTATATTGCTTGCGGTATTTCTGGTGCTAACCAACACTTGAAAGGTATTAAAAACGCTTCTATCATAGTTGCTATCAATATGAAAGCTTCTGCTAAAATATTCAAAAATGCTGACTATGGTATTGTTGGTGATGTTACTGAGATACTTCCTTTACTTACTGCTGCTTTAGGTGGCGATGCTGCTAAAAAACCTGCTGAAGTACCTTACAAGAAAATTAAAAGAATCGTACCTAAGAAAGTTATGGAAATGCCAAAAATATATGTTTGTTCTGGTTGTGGTTATGAGTATAATCCATTCGTTGGAGACCCAGAAGCTGAAATAGCTCCAGGTACAGACTTTACTGCTCTTCCAGAAGAGTGGGTATGTCCTGAATGTAGTGAAGAAAAAGCTAACTTCATTAAGGCATAAATAATAATTAAGTAAAATGCTTAATTTTGATAAACTAACAAAGGAGGAAATTTAATGCATTGCGTTAGAAAAGTTACTGAAGATTTATATTGGGTTGGAGCTAATGAACATCGTTTGGCTCTATTTGAAAATGTTCACCCTTTAACTAGAGGGGTTTCTTATAACTCTTATCTTTTATTAGATGAAAAAACTGTTCTTTTTGATACTGTTGATTGGGCAGTTTGCAGACAATTCTTAGATAATATAGAATATGTTTTAAACGGTAAAAAACTTGATTACATGATTATCAACCACATGGAACCTGACCATGCTGCTTCTATTGAAGAAGTATTGATTCGTCACCCTGAAACTCAAGTTATTGCTACTGAAAAAGCATTTATGTTTATGGATCAATTTGGTTTCACTATTACTGATGACAAAAAAATTCAAGTAAAAGAAGGTGATTCTAGAAAATTTGGTAAGCATGAAATTCACTTCATTGCTGCTCAAATGGTTCACTGGCCTGAAGCTATGGTTAGTTTCGATAGCACTAATGGTGTTTTATTCTCTGCTGACGCTTTCGGTTCTTTCATTGCTATAGATGGCAAACAATTTTCTGATGAAGTTAACTTCGACAGAGAATGGCTTGATGAAGCTAGAAGATATTATACTAACATCGTTGGTAAATATGGTCCTCATGTACAGCATCTACTTAAAAAAGCTGGCGGTATAATAGACAAAATTAAAATGCTTTGTCCTTTACACGGACCTGTTTGGAGAAAAGATTTAGGTTACATTCTTGAAAAATACAACAAATGGAGCACTTATGAGCCTGAAACTAAAGGTGTATTAATCGTTTATGCTTCTATGTATGGTAATACTGAAGCTATGGCTGGTGTTGTTGCTTCTAAATTAGCTGAAAAAGGTGTTAGTAACACTGTTATGTATGATGTTTCAAGCACTCATGTTTCTTATTTGATTTCTGAAACTTTCAAATATAGTCATGTTGTTCTTGCTTCTGTTACTTACAACTTGAATATTTATCCTCCTATGCATAATTATTTAGATGATATGAGAGCTCTTAATGTTCAAAAACGTAAGTTCGCTATCATAGAAAATGGTTCTTGGGCTCCTAAATCTGGTGCTTTGATGCAAGAATTCATTGAAAACAACTTAAAACAATGCGAAATCATCGACCCTCAAGTATCTGTTTCTTCTTCTATGAAAGATGCTAACATTGGTGAGATTGATTCTTTAGTTGATGCTATAGTTGAATCTATGAAATAAGATTAAAAACACTTAAAAGCATATAAAGTCGGCCGTAATTATTGCGGTCGACTTTTTTATTGTTTACATATATAATAAAAAATATTTAAATAAAAGAGATAATATAATATGACACTAAAAAATACTTTAAATGAAGCTATTAAATTATTAGAACTAAATAGAGAAATAATACTAATAAATATAATAAAATCTAGCGGTTCATCACCTAGAACTTCTGATGCTATGATGATTGCATATTTTGATGAAAACAATAATAAAAAGACTCTCTCTACAATAGGAGGAGGAATATTAGAGTTTAAAGTTTTAAATGATGCTTTCACCCTACTTCAAAAAAAATCAAATGACAAAAAAAATTATTCTCTCACTAATGAAGAATCTGGCGGAGTTGGTATGCTTTGCGGAGGAAATGTAGAAATTGATTTTAAATATATAAACAAAAATAACAAAGAAATTATAGAAAGATTAATAGAAGAAGAAAATAAAAAAAACAGTAATGTATATATATTTGGGGCTGGGCATGTTTCATTAGACTTAGTTGATATACTTAATAAGTTATCATTTAATTGTATTGTAATTGATGACAGAGAAGAGTTTGCAAACAAAGAGAGATTTTATAATGCATACAAAATTATAGTGGATGATTATGAGAATGTATTTAATAAAATAAATATCACAGAAAAAGATTATATAATTATAGTAACTAGAGGACATAGTTATGATTATATAGTAGAAAAAAATGCTCTAAAAACAAATGCTTATTATATTGGAATGATAGGAAGCAGCAAAAAAATAGCTACACTACATAATAGATTAAAAGAAGAAGAAAAATATACAGATGAAATGATAAAAAGAGTTCATGCTCCAATAGGCATGCCAATAGGGGCAGAATCTACAGAAGAGATAGCCGTAAGTATAGCAGCAGAGCTAATATTAAAAAGAGCAATATTTGAAAATAGAAGGAAAATAAAAAAATAACATGCCTGAAATAATATTAGTATGCGGTGCTGGTGGAAAGACTACATATATAGAAAACTTATCAAAAAGTTATAAAGACAAAAAAGTTATTATAACAACCACAACAAAAATTTATAAATCTAATAAATATACTGACAATATTAATTCTCACTCATTTGACAATAAAAATATAATAGTGCTTGGTAAAGAGTATGATGAAAAAAAGCTAATGTATGTTGGAGATGATGAATTAAATAATGCTATTAAATACGCTGATATTATATTAATAGAAGCTGATGGAGCAAAACATTACCCTATAAAAATACCTAATGAAAATGAGCCTGTTATACCTAATATATTATTAGGCAAAATTTCTAAAATAGTTATAATAATGGGACTTCATGCTTTAAATAGAAAATTTAGCGAAGTTTGTTTTAGATACAATTTATGCAAGGAAATAGATAAAAATAAAATTGTAGATATTGAAACTATCAAATTTATTGCAAACAAATACTACATAAACAAATTAAAAAATAAATGCAGTAATATTCAATTATACTTAAATGATTTTACACAAAACAAAAATATTAATTATAAAAAAACTGCATTTATAATTCTTGCTTCTGGAAATAGCAAACGTTTTAATGGCAACAAATTACTTCATAAATTTAATTCTCTTAATAATAAAACATTGTTTGAAAACACAATTGATAAAATATCTGATGTAGTAAAATTATTAAAAAAAGATAAAAAGTTAAAAAACTTAGAAACTTCTATAATTGTTGTAAGCATATATGATGAAATAATAAATAAAGAGTTTGAAAATAAATATTATTCCGTTATCTATAATACCAATCATAATGCTGGAATAAGCTCATCAATAAAACTTGGATTAAAAGAAGCAATAAAAGATGGCTCTGACAGTTTTGCTTTTTTTGTGTGCGATATGCCTTTTTTAGGAAGCGATGATATATTTAATATGATAAAATATTTCTACTTCAGCCAAAAAAATATAGGAGCTATGTTTACAGAAAACAGAGTTTCTAACCCTGCAATTTTTTCTTCTAAATATATTGATGACATTTTAAAACTAGAAAATGATGAAGGAGCATCAAAAATTATAAAGAAAAATATTAATGACACTTTTTTATATACAATAGATGAAATGAAGTTAATAGATATAGATAAAAGAGAAGATTTAAAATAAAAGACAATGGGCTTTAAAATCCCATTGTCTAAAATTATACAATTATTTTTTTTCTTCTTTAGGAAGAATAACATTTAATATAATAGCAACACAAGTAGCTATAACAACAGGGCTGCTTCCAAATACAGTTTTAGCCCAAGCAGGGAAAGTATCTAAAGCTCCTCCAACTTGAACAGTACCCATACCTAAAGCAACAGCAAGACCTACTATTAAAGTATTTCTAGGACCCATATTTTCAGTAAATACCAATTTAATACCAGTCATAGCAATAGAAGCAAATACCATTATAGTAGCACCACCTAATACACAAGAAGGTATAGTAGTAAGTAAAGCTGAGAATTTAGGGAATAAACCAGCAACTAATATTATAATAGCAGCAATTAAAAATACTATTCTATTAACAACCTTAGTAGTAGCAACTATACCAACGTTTTGGCTATAAGTAGCAGTTGGCAAACAACCAAATACAGAAGATAATATATTAGTAATACCATAAGCAGTGATACCGCATTTTAATTCTTTATCAGTAGGCATTCTTCCCATACCGCCTGAAGTAGTAGCAGAAAAATCTCCAATAGCTTGAACAGAGTTAACAGCAAATAAAAGTGCTATAGCAATAGCAGCAGAAGGGTCAAACTCTATTCCAAAAGGTATAAGTTTAGGAGCTTGGAAAATACCAGCATTAACAACACTTGTAAAATTAATCATACCAAAGAAAAATGCTGCTATATAACCAATAATTAATCCCATAAGTATAGAAGCTAATTTTAAAAATCCTTTAGTAAATTGATTGAAGAAAATAACAGCAATAAGAGTAATGAAAGCAACAGTCCAATACTGCCAAGAACCAAAAGGAACAACTTCACCATTTATGCTATATAAAGTACTTCCGCCAGCCATATATCTAACAGCTGTAGGATATAATGAAAGACCAACTGTAAATACTACTGTACCAGCAATTAAAGGAGGAAATAGTTTTCTAATTTTTTCAACAGCTAAACCAAATATTATAGCTACAATACCGCCTACTACTTGAGCACCAAAAATGATTGCAAGACCTCTAACACCAAGACCAGTGCCTTCAGGACCTCTAGCAATAGACTGCATAGTAGATACATAAGCAAAACTAACTCCAATAATCATAGGAAGTCTAGCACCTATATGATAGTTTTTAGTTATAGGTATAGGAAAAACCATAATTATCGTAGAAATAGCAGCAAATACTAATGAAGATTGAACTAATAATATTTGCTCTGGACTTCCGCTTTTAAGACCAGCTGCAGATGATACTATAAGAGCAGGAGTTACACAACCAACAATCATAGCAACTACGTGTTGAATAGCTAGCGGGAAAGCTTGAGTCATTTTTGGAACGCCTTCATATTCAAACAAGGCGCTTTGAGTTTTTTCATTCATACTCATATTTCTTCTCCATTTGTTAAATTGTTTTTATCTTTTAAATTAACAGATATTTTTTAGTGCTTCCTCCAAAAAATATTCTATTAAATTTAAAGCACATTTTTTTCTATATAAAGCAGTTGATCTTGCACTATCCCTTGGTTTCATAATAGAAGAATACGCTTCCTGTATATCTTTTATTTTATTTTTCCATTCACTGATATCTGAAACAGCAAACTTCTCTTCTATAGTTTCATCTCTTGTAACTGTAATTCCTAAAGTACAGAAACTTATCTTAAATCTATACTTATCATTTTCTTTACAAACTAAAGCACAAATAGCAAGTTTAGATAAAGCATTAGCCTTTCTTGTACCTATTTTTCTATAGAAAGAATATTCATAATTTTTCTTAGGTATCATTATATGAGTAAGTATTTCATCATCTTTTATTGTAGTTTTACTTACACCAGTGATGAAATCTTTTATTTTTACTTCTCTTTGTGAGTCTTTACTTTTTAATATTAGCACCGAATCCATTGCATAAAGCGAAGGCAAACTATCAGCAGAAGGCGAAGCATTGCAAATATTTCCTCCAATAGTAGCAATATTTCTAATAGGAGGTCCTGCTATACCTAAAGCACTCTCCTTTAATACTTGAGGAATTAGAGGAGATTTAATTATTTCATCAAATGTAGTTAATGCTCCTATTATGATATTATTTTCATCTTCTTTTATACCTTTTAATTCATTTACTTCATTTATGAATAACACAGGTCTTTCAAATTTAGCTATTAAATTGCTTCCTCTAAGATGCTCTACCATTAAATCTGTACCGCCTGCAAAAATTATTGCATTATGCTTTAATTTTAATTCCAAAGCCTCATTAATATTTTTAGCTGTCAAAGTATTTACCATAATTTTTTACCCTCCTTTGAAGCCATTTCAGAAGCTCTTAATACAGCATTAACTATATGGTCATAACCAGTACATCTGCATAAGTTTCCAGAAAGTCCTCTTCTAACTTCTTCTTCAGTAGGATTTCCTTTTGTATCATTCAAAATAGCCTCTGTTGACATCACCATACCTGGAGTACAAAAACCGCATTGCACAGCACCTTCATCAATAAAAGCTTTTGTTACTATTTTTCCTTTCTCTGTTTCTGTATAACCTTCTATAGTTAAAATTTCTTTTCCCTCGCATAAAGCTATAGGAATTAAACAAGAATTAACAACCTTACCGTTCATCAAAACAGCACAAGCTCCGCATTCACCCTCTCCGCAACCTTCTTTAGTGCCTGTAAGTTTTAATTCATCTCTCAAAAAATCTATTAATCTAGTAAGCGGATTTAATTCTGTATTAATTTTTTTATTATTAACAGTAAAACTTATGGCCATCATAACACCTCCGCAATATTTTCTGGTAATATAGGTATACTTGTAAAATGATGTTTCAAAGCATTCTCCATAGCAGAAGCATAAGCACTAGCAGCACCGTCAAAAGTTATTTCCCCTATTCCCTTAGCACCCAATGGTCCATATTGATATGGCTCACCCATTATACAAGTTTTTATTTCAGGCAAATCTAAAGAAGTAGGAATCATATAATCAGACATCTTCACTTGAAGGAATTTTCCGTCTTTATTTACCAATTTTTCTAAAGCTCCCCAGCCAAGTGCCTGAGCAACTCCGCCTTTTATCTGACCTTCTACTATCTTTTCATCTATAGGATATCCGCAATCAAATACAGCCCATACACCTACAATTTTTACTTCTAATGTATATTTATCTACTTCTACTTCAACAACATTTATTCCAAGGCCATAACTAGGATAAGCATCACCTCTTAAAGTAGTAGTATCCCAATCTATTAAATGAGTAGGGTGTTTGTAATCTTCTACTATTTCTATTTCATCAGCCTCATTCCATCTTTCTTTTAATTTTTTAGAAGCCTCTTGTACTAAATACCCTACTATCATAGCAGAACGTGAAGCTACAGTAGGACCAGTATTTGGAACAATATCTGTATCATATTCAGCTATTTCTACATCTTCTAATGGAATATTTAAATTGTATGAAGCTATTTTTCTAAATGTTGTATGAAGCCCCTGACCTATCTCTGTATTTGAAGTGAGTATAATTAGTTTTTTGCCCTTTTTTCTTAATTTTAATTTAGCCTTAATTATATCTCTTTCACCGCTTCCAGTAAAAGCACAGCCATGCAAGAAACAAGATATTCCTATTCCTTTATACATAGTGTTTTTATATTCTTTTGCTTTTCTTTCGTAATCAGATTCTTTTAAAGCCCAATCAAGCATTTTAGGAAGTATTATATTATCATGGAATACTCCGCCTGTTATAGTTGGGTCATTTTGTTTTACGAAATATTTTCTTTTTAATTCTATAGGATCAACATTTATTTTTTTAGCAATATTATCCATAGTTCTTTCTATAGCAAATATTGCTTGAGGAGCACCAAATCCTCTAAATGCACAGCTAGGTACATTGTTAGTAACATACAATCTTCCTAATACTCTCACATTAGGGAAATTATATACATTAGCAGCAGTGTATGTACATCTTTGCATTATAACTCTTGAACTAGCCTCATAAGCACCAGCGTCCATATCTGATACTACATCAAGTGCAATAATATTATTGTTTTCATCAAGTGCAACTTTAGTAGTTATTTGAGCAGGCTGTCTTTTTACACTATAAGCCATATCAAATTGTCTGTCTAATATAAGTTTTACAGTTTTTTTAGCTTTATGTGTAGCAACTGCCACAACCGCAGATAATACATCCGGATAATGCTCTTTACCCCCAAAACCGCCGCCTATAGGAGGAGCAACTATTCTTAAATTGTCATCTTCAACCCCAAGTACAGGAGCTGTTGCTTTGCGTACATAATATGGACATTGTGTAGATGAATAAATTGATACCTTATTATTTTCCCATACACCTACAGCACCATTAACTTCCATATATAAATGTTCTTGATATGGTGTATGATAAGTTTCTTCTATTATAGTTTTTGCTTTTTTGAAAGCTTCATCTACATCACCATATCCCGCTTTGAATGATACAAATATATTGTCATTATTAACTATAGCTCCGCCTAATAATTTTTTAGAATCTTCTATATTTAATACCGCAGGCAAATCCTCATATTCTATAGTTATCTTTTCAGCAATATCATAAACTATATTTTTATCAGGTCCAACTACTAGTAGTATTGTCTCTCCAATATATCTTACAGTATCTTCTGCAAATGGAGGCCAATCAGCTACAACCATAGTAGTCATATTTTTACCCGGAACATCTTTATAATCAACAGTAAAATAACCTTCAGGAAGTTCTGGTATATTGATTTTTAATATCTTAGCCCTAGCTTTAGTAGAATAAACTATTTTTGCATATAGAACATCTTTTCCAAAGTCTATATCGCTCAAATATTTAGTTTTTCCTGTTATTTTATCTAAAGCATCCACTCTCGGAACAGAATTTTTTAATTCTTTAATAAAAGTTTCCATTGTATATCCTTACTAATTAAAAACTTACACACAATTATGCATTATAATCCTCTGGCTTACTTTCTTTATCAGCAGGGAATATAAGATTTGCTACAATAGATATAATACAAGTTGCAGAAACAGTGTCATGGAATATGAATTTCACATAACTAGGAAGACTTGCTATAGCATCCTGATGATTAGCTATTCCAAGACCCAAAGCAAAAGTAATACCCATTACCACAATATTACGTTCGCTAAAACCAGCTTTAGCTATCATTTTGATTCCATTAATTAAAATCATAGCAAATACTGTTATTATAGATCCGCCCAATACAGAGCTAGGTATAGCAGAAAATACAGCACCCAATTTAGGGAAAAATCCGCATAACATTAAAACAAAAGCACCTGTTGCTATACAGAATTTATTAACAACTTTAGTCATAGATACTATACCCGCATTTTGTCCAAAAGCAGTGTTTGGTAGACAATTGAAAAATGCAGCAGTTGTAGAACCTAAAGCATCTGCCAATATAGCACCAGAAGTTTCTTTTTCTGTAGCTTCCCTGTCAAAACCAGCTATTGTAATACCAGAAGTATTACCTATAGTTTCAAGTCCTGAAGTTATATAAAGAACAGCGAAGCTTATTATAGCAGGCAAAGAAAATTCTATTTTGAAATGCATAGGAAGAGGAACTCTAAACCAAGATGCCTCAGATATAGGCTGAGTATTAACCATACCTAAAAAAGCAGAAACTATATATCCAACAATAAGACCTATTAAAATAGCAGAATTTTTAATAATACCTTTACCAAACTTCTGAAGTATAATGATAACAAATAAAGATAAAAAACCCATAGCTAAATTTTTAGGAGAACCATAATCAGGAGATCCAACCCCGCCGGCAAAATAACCAACCCCAACATTAAGTAAACTTACTCCTATAGTTACAAGTGTACATCCAACAACCAAAGGCGGAAAGAATTTACGTATATATTTATAGAAGAATCCCATAATAACTTCTGTTAAACTTCCAATCATAGCACCGCCTAATACCATTCCTATACCGCCCATAGCAGCAACACTTTGAGCAGTAGGTACAAAAGCAAAAGATGTACCCATTACTATAGGAAGATTAGCACCGATTTGTCTGTTTTTTCCAAGTCTTATAGGATAAAGCTGAATAAAAGTTGTAAGCCCTGATACAAACATTGCACACTGTACCATAACAACAGTATCAGCCCCCGATAAACCACATACCCCCGCAATAATTAATATAGGAGCCAAGTTTGAAGTAAACATTGCCATTACATGCTGCATGCCTAAAGGAAGTGCAACAGCTATGTTCGGACGACCTTCAAGTTGATAAACTAACTGTGAATTAGATTTATTTCCCTCCATTTATGACCCTCCTTTTTATTTCTATATTTATTATAGTAAATATAATTTTTTATTTCACTACTCTAGTACCAGTTTTGCCATTAATAGCATCTTTAGCTTTTTCAAGCAAAGTAATCATAGCTTCTTTTCCAGTAGCCTCAACAAATTGCATACAAGCCTGCACTTTTGGAAGCATAGAACCAGGAGCAAATTGACCTTCATCGCAATGTTTTTTAGCCTCTTCTATAGTCATAGAATCAAGCCATTTAACATCAGGTTTACCAAAGTTAATAGCAACTTTTTCTACAGCTGTTAAAATGATAAGCATATCAGCATCAAGTTCTTTAGCAAGTACAGCAGAAGCAAAGTCTTTATCTATAACAGCAGCCATACCTTTTAAATGATTGCCTCTTTTTACAACAGGTATACCACCACCTCCGCAGCAAATTACTAAAGCCTTTTCATTAAGCATAGCTTTAATAGCAGTGCTTTCTGCAATTGCAACAGGCTTAGGAGAAGCAACAACTCTTCTGTATCCTCTTCCTGCATCTTCTTTTACTGTCCAACCCAATTCTTTAGCCTTGGCCTCACCCTCTTCTTTAGTCATAAATTGACCTATAGGCTTAGTAGGGTTTTTGAAAGCAGGGTCATTCTCATCAACTACTACTTGTGTAATTAATGTAGCTATTGGCGGAACTGCAATATTTCTATTAGAAAACTCTTCCATAATAGCATTCTGTAAATCATAACCAATATAAGCCTGACTCATAGCAACACATACTGATAAAGGTATAGGGTTTCCAGTGTTGTGATTATTAGTGTATTCATTCATAGCATTATTGATAAATCCAACTTGAGGACCATTACCATGTGCTACTATTACTTCACAGCCATTTTCTACTAAATCTACTATGTTTTTAGCAGTTATTTTTACAGCTTCCATTTGCTCTGCAAGAGTATCTCCCAAAGCATTACCGCCTAAAGCAATAACTATTCTTTTTTTATTTTCCATTTTTATATCCTAAAAACAAAATTAATTTAATTTTAATATCATCAAAAAAGTTCTTTTTTTCACAATATTAAAGATATAAAATGGTAAGCACTATAATTAATAGACACTTACCATTATATTGTTTAATTATTAGCAACCAAATACTCTTGGTTTTCCATCAGAAGCTAATTTGCTTAATACAGCTTGAGGATCTCTAAACTTAGCTAAGAAAATCATAGCAGCTATAACATATGGTTTGTAGCTAGCTTGTTTGTAAAGAGGTACTCTATATCTGTCAAATACAGAAGCAGCAACCTCACCTTCTTTACAGCTAACATCATTAATGTCAGCAGGTAAGCAGTGTAAGTATAATGCTTTTCCGTCTTTAGTTTTCTTCATTTTTTCTTCAGTACAGCACCAATCTTTATGTTTAGCGTTTTGAGCTAATAATCTTTGTTCAAGTTCTTTTATTCCGTTAGTGTCGCCTTTACCATAAAGGTCTGTTCTCTCTTGCATAGCAGCAAATGGAGCCCAAGATTTAGGATAAACAACATCAGCATTTTCAAAAGCTTCGTCCATATCATTAGTGATAGTTAATTTTACGCCAGCAGCTTCAGCATTTTTCTTAGCAATAGCTTCAACTTCAGGCATAAGCTCATAACCTTTTGGATAAGCTAAAGCAACATCCATACCTAATCTTGTGAATAAACCAGCAGCACCTTGAGGTACAGAAAGAGGTTTACCGTAAGAAGGTGAATAAGCCCAAGTCATAGCAACTTTTTTACCTCTTAAGTTTTCTAATCCGCCTAATTCGTGGATGAAGTGTAAAGAGTCAGCCATCATTTGAGTTGGATGGTCTCTGTCACATTGTAAGTTTACTAGAGTAGGAATTTGCTCTAATATACCGTCATTGTAACCTTGTCTTACAGACTCAGAAACTTCTTTCATATATTCATGACCTTTACCAATATACATATCATCTCTGATACCTATAACATCAGCCATGAAAGATACCATGTTAGCAGTTTCTCTAACAGTTTCACCATGAGCGATTTGGCTTTTACCTTCGTCTAAGTCTTGTACTTCTAAACCTAAAAGATTACAAGCAGAAGCAAAAGAGAAACGAGTTCTAGTAGAGTTATCTCTAAATAAAGAAATACCTAAACCAGAATCAAAAACTTTAGTAGATATGTTGCTTTCTCTTAAAAATCTTAAAGCATCAGCAACAGTCCAAACAGCTTGTAATTCATCAAAAGTTTTGTCCCAAGTAAGGAAAAAGTCATTTTTATACATTTTTCCAAATTCAAGGCTATCGAGTTTTGAAATATATTTTTGTATACCCATATTTTTCTATCCTTTTATTTTTATTTTTTATTTAATTAATATTTTTATTATTTATTAGCACAGTATATAGTAGGTACAGCAGCATACATAGCAGCACATACAACTAAATCTTGTTTCCAAGTTTTTTCATTAGGAGCATGAGCTTGAGCTTCAGCACCAGGACCAAAACCTATACAAGGTATTCCATTTCTTCCCATTATAGATACACCATTAGTAGAGAATGTCCATTTATCAGTAAGCGGACGAGCTTTTCTTTCTTTTTCTATTTCTGGAGTAGGTCCAATTCTTTCAGTACCATAAAGACCTTTATAAGCCTCTTCTAAAGCTTTAGTTACAGCATGGTCTTCAGGTATTACCCAAGTTGGGAAGTAACATTCTATTGGATAAACTAAACCTTTCCAAGATGGTCTTTCATAATTATACATAGATACTTCAGCACCATATTTTTTTACATTAGGAAGGTTTCTTATTTCTTCTAGGCAGCTTTCCCAAGTTTCGCCAGCTGTCATTCTTCTGTCTAATGATATAGAACAAGAGTCAGCAACAGCACATCTGCTTGGAGAAGTGTAGAATATTTGAGAAACAGTTACAGTACCTCTTCCTAAGAAGTTAGCTTCTTTATATTGAGGATTGTATTTTTCTTCTAACATTTTTACTAAACCTTTGATAGGTGTAGAATCTTTAGCATCGTTTTCGTTAAGGCTTCTAATGTCTTGAAGTATGTCAGCCATTTTATAAATAGCGTTATCTCCTCTCTCTGGAGCAGAACCGTGGCAAGAAATACCTTTAACATCTACTCTTATTTCCATTCTGCCTCTTTGACCTCTGTAGATACCGCCGTCAGTAGGTTCAGTAGAAATTACAAACTCAGGTTTAATTTTACTTTCTTTACAAATGTATTCCCAGCATAAACCATCGCAGTCTTCTTCTTGTACAGTACCAACAACAACAACTTGATATTTGTCGCTTAAAAGACCTAAATCTTTCATTATTTTAGCACCATAAACACCAGAAACTATACCGCCCTCTTGGTCAGAAGTTCCTCTTCCGCCGATTTCGATATCGTTTTCATAACCTTTATAAGGGTCAAATTCCCAGTTGTCTTTGTTACCTATACCAACTGTGTCTATATGAGCATCTATACCTATTAAAGTTTTACCAGTACCCATATAACCTAAAACGTTACCCATAGGATCTATTTCTACTTTATCAAATCCTACTTTTTTCATCTCTTCAGCAATTCTCTCAATTACACCTTTCTCTTCGCAAGATTCACTAGGAATTGCTACCAAATCTCTTAAAAACTTAGTCATATCAGCTTTATAGCCTTCTGCTTTTGCTTTTATTTGTTCAAATTGTTCTTTTGAAATAGCACTCATTTTTATTTCTCCCTAAAATTATATATATAAAAAATTATTATCTCTCTTTTGCTTCCCAAATAATATTTTTCCATCTAATTGGGTCAGTATCACCTTCTGTGCTGAATAATAATACTTTAGAATTAGAATCAAGTTTTAATTTTTTTCTTAATTCAGCATATTCATCATTAAGCATTATAGTAGCCAAAGCACCGAAAGGAGCAGCTCCAGATTCACCAGATACCACTTGAGGGTCTCCTTTTAATGGAGCAGAAAGCATTCTCATACCTCTTGCAGCAACTACATCTTCAGCAGCTATAAAACAATCAGCATGATTTTTAAGTATATCCCAAGAAGTAATATTAGGCTCACCGCAAGCAAGTCCAGCCATAATAGTATTTAAATCACCTTCAACTATTCTTATTTTACCATCGCCTGCTACAGCACCTTTATATAAACAAGCAGCAGCTTCAGCCTCTACAACAACCATTACAGGAGGATTATCTTTATATTTGTTAGCAAAATATCCAACCATAGCACCAGCCAAAGAACCAACACCAGCCTGTACAAATACATGTGTAGGTCTTTCACCAAATTGCTCATCAGCCTCTAAAGCCATAGTGCCATAACCTTGCATAATCCAAGCAGGTATCTCTTCATAACCTTCCCAAGCAGTATCTTGTACAACTACTCCATTAGGCACTTTTGCAGCTTCTGCAGCAGCTTTTCTAACACATTCATCATAGTTATATTCTTCTATTGTAGCAGTAGCTCCTTCAGCTTGAATGTTTTTTAATCTTGTTTCTGTTGAGCCTTTAGGCATAAAAATTACTGATTTTTGTCCTAATTTATTAGCAGCCCAAGCAACTCCTCTTCCGTGGTTACCATCTGTAGCTGAGAAGAAAGTAGCTTGACCGAACTCATCTTTTAATTTTTTTGAAGTTAATACATCATAAGGAAACTCACTTACATCTTTTCCCATTTTTTGAGCTATATATCTAGCCATAGAGTAAGAGCCGCCTAATACTTTAAAAGCATTAAGACCAAATCTATATGACTCATCTTTTACTTTTATAGTTCCTAAACCTAAATATTTTGCCATTTCTTTTAATTCTGATAATGGTGTTTGTGTATATTGAGGGAAACTTTTATGAAAAGCTTTTGCCTTCTTTACTTCCTCAATAGACATTATTGGTAAATTTTTGTCATCTGACTTAGGCATTTTATTTTCTGCCCATTTAAGCTCACTCATTTACTTCCTCCTTTTTTGAATCTATATAATTATATAGAGTGAATTTACTTATTCCAAAATGATTTGACACCTTATCTCCAGATTTTGTTATTAAAAATACTCCAGAGTCATTTAAAAATTTTATAGCCTTTATTTTTTCATCTTTATTCATTATAGAAGCAGGTTTTCCTATCAATTCCTCACTTTTTAATATAAGCTTTTCCATAAGTTCCTGAGCACTGTTTGGTATCTCTTCAAGTTTAGATTTATCTTCTGTTTGAAGCAATAAATCTAAATCACTCTTAAATGGAATAAAACTGCTTATATCAAAGTTTATAGAAAGTATATATCTATATTTTCCTTCCATATCTTTTATAAACACAGTTGAAGACTTTAATATTTTGCCGTTTGATGCTTTTGTAAGATAAGATAAATGGTCAACTATAGGTTCTCCCTTTTTTATTTTCTCTATAGTCTTTAATACTACATTTGAAGCACCTTCGCCTACTTTTCTACCTGTAATACCGCCATTAATGATAAAAAGAATTGTATGCTCTAAATCTTCCTCTTTCAATTCATGAATACAAACTTCGCAATTGTTACCAAATTGCCTTGCTATACCATGTGCCACGCTTACTAAAGTCTCTAGTATTATATTAGAACTCATAAATATCCTATAAAAAGCTACTATATACTTAAAATCTATAACTTCATTAATTGATACGTTTATAGTATACTAATTTTTTTTTAGATTTTCAACAAAAAATCTAAAAATTTTTGAATTTTTTATACAAATTCGTTGACAAATCAACTTTTTTTAATATCCTATTAAAATATAGATTATAAATTATAAAAATATGAAATTTTAGGGGGAATATATGCTATTAATAGGCGGAGGTAAATTAATAACTAGAGATTCTGCTAAACCGTTTATAGAAGATGGTGCAGTTCTTTGTGATGGAAGATTAATTAAAGAAGTTGGCAAAACTTCAGATTTAAAAGCAAAATATAAAGATGCTGAGTTTATAGATGCTAAAGGAAGCATTATTATGCCTGCATTTATAAATGTTCATGAACATATTTACTCTGCTATGGCTAGAGGTTTTAGTATTAATGGTTATAACCCTAAAGGATTTTTAGAAATATTAGACGGCATGTGGTGGACTATAGATAGAAATCTTACTTTAGAGCAAACTAAACAAAGTGCAATGGCTACTTATATAGAATCTATTAAAAATGGTGTTACCACAGTGTTTGACCACCATGCTAGCTTTGGACATATTGAAGGTTCATTGTTTGCTATAGAAGAAGCTGCTAAAACTATGGGAGTTCGTACTTCTTTATGTTATGAAGTTTCTGATAGAGATGGAGAGGCTAAATCTAAAGCTTCTATTAAAGAAAATCTTGACTTTATTAAGCATGCTATGGCTGATAAAACAGATATGATTAAAGGTATGATGGGAATGCATGCTTCTTTTACTATTTCTGATAAAACTATGGAAGCTTGTATGAAAGATTTACCAGATGGTATAGGATGTCATATTCACGTTGCTGAGGGTATAGAAGATTTGCATGCTTGTCTTAAAGATCATGGAAAAAGAGTGGTTGATAGATTATTTGATTGGAAAGTACTTGGTCCTCATACTTTGCTTGTGCATTGTATATATGTTAATCCTCATGAAATGGATTTAATAAAAGAAACAGATACTATGACTTCTCATAACCCTGAATCTAATATGGGTAATGCTTGCGGTTGTCCTCCTACTATGGAATTAATGAAAAAAGGAATTTTAACAGGTTTAGGCACTGACGGATATACTCATGATATGATAGAATCATACAAAGTTGCTAATGTACTTCATAAACATCATTTATGCGACCCTAATGCTGCTTGGGGTGAATTACCTACAATGCTATTTGAAAATAATGCTAAAATAGCTAATAGATTCTTTGAAACTCCTTTAGGCGTACTTAAAGAGGGAGCTGCTGCTGATGTTATCATTGTAGACTATAAAAATTACACAGAATTAAGCGATAAAAACATAAACGGACATATATTATTTGGTATGAATGGCGGACATGTTAATACTACTGTTTGTAACGGTGAAGTATTGATGAGAGATAGAAAACTTACAAAAATTGATGAAGAAGCTGCTTATGCTAAAATAAGAGAAGAGTCTGCTAAACTTTGGAAACAAATTAATAAATAATTTAAATATATTATATTAAGTAATGGGGTATATTTTGCTCCATTACTCTAAATTTTTTAAAACAGTATTAATTAATAAATAATTGGAGGATTATAAATGAGTGATGTAATGACCCCTATTCCTTTTGGAAACCTTATGAATTGGGTTTTGGAAGAAAAAAAATCTGGTAAGGTATTTGGTATTTCAAGGGCATTCAAAGCTGATAAAGCTAAATATTATGAAATTTTTGGAAGAAAATTAGAAACTCCTATAGGACCTGCTGCAGGACCTCATACTCAGTTGGCTCAAAATATAATAGCTGCTTATTATACAGGAAGCAGATTCTTTGAACTTAAAACAGTACAAAAAATGGACGGTGAAGAATTAAGCAAATGCGTTGCTAAACCTTGTATCACTGCTAATGATGAATGTTATAACTGCGAATGGTCTACTGAGCTTTATGTACCTCAGGCTTTTGATGAATATGTTAAGGCTTGGGTTGCTTTAAAAGTAATTGCTAAAGAATGGGATTTAGGAGAGATGGACGGTTTTCAGTTTAATATGTCTGTTGGTTATGATTATGAAGGCATTAAAACTGAAAAAATTGATACTTTCATTGAAGGCATGAAAAACGCTTCAAACACTTCTATATTTAAAGAATGTAAAGAGTGGCTTACTAATAATATAAGCAGATTTAAAAACTTCAAAAAAGAAGATATTGATAAAATTAATGCTGATATTTGTAATTCTGTTACATTATCAACACTTCACGGCTGTCCTCCTACAGAAATAGAAAAAATTGCTTCTTATTTAATCACAGAAAAAAAATTAAACACTTTCGTTAAATGTAACCCTACTCTTTTAGGCTATGATTATGCTAGAAAAACTTTAGATGAAATGGGTTATGATTATATATCATTTACTGATTTCCACTTTAATGATGACTTACAGTATAGCGATGCTGTTCCTATGCTTCAAAGACTTCAAAAATTAGCTGAAAGCAATTCACTTTCATTTGGAGTAAAAATCACTAACACATTCCCTGTAGATGTTAAACAAAAAGAATTGCCATCTGAAGAGATGTATATGTCTGGTAAATCTTTATTCCCTCTTTCTATGACAGTAGCTTCAAGACTAAGCAAAGATTTTGACGGAAAATTAAGAATATCATATTCTGGAGGATGTGATTATTTTAATATTAATGATGTTATAGATGCAGGAATATGGCCTGTAACTATGGCTACTACTTTCCTAAAAACAGGCGGATATCAAAGAGGAGAGCAAATAGCTAAAAACCTCAAAGAGCCTAAAGTATTTACGAAAGTAGATGTTGCTAAGACAGAAAAAATTATTGAATGGGGCAAAAAAAGCAAACATCATGTTAAGCCTATTAAGCCTCTTGCAAGCAGAAAAGTTAATAAAAAAGTGCCTTTAGTTGATTGTTATATAGCTCCTTGTATGGAAACTTGTCCTATTCATCAAGACCTTACTACCTATATAAGACTTAATTCTAAAGGACAATATGAAGAATCTTTCAAAGTAATAATAGAAAAAAATGCTCTTCCATTTGCTACTGGTATATTATGTCCTCATACTTGTATGGATAAATGTACTAGACAATTCTATGAAGAGCCTGTAAGCATTAGAGCTTGTAAATTAGAAGCTGCTAAAGCTGGATATAGCAAAGTAATAAGCACATTAAAACCTGCTCCTTCTATAGGAAAAAAAGCTGGTGTTATAGGTGCTGGTCCTGCTGGTCTTTCTGCTGCTTTCTTCTTGGCACGTGCTGGAGTGGATGTTACAGTATTTGATAAAAGAGAAAAAGCTGGCGGTGTAGTTGCTAATATTATACCTAGCTTCAGAATAACTGCTGAAGAAATAGGAAATGATGTTAATTTATGCAAACAAATGGGTGTTAAATTTGAACTTGGCAAAGAGATAAAAGATATAAAAGAGTTTGCTAAGAATTATGATTACACTGTTGTTTGTATAGGTGCTCATAAAAATATGCCTTTAAAACTTGAAGCTGGCGAATCTATGAACGCTCTTAAATTCTTAGAAGAGTTCAACAAAACTAACGGCAATGTTGAATTAGGTGAGAATGTAGTAGTAATCGGCGGTGGTAACACTGCTATGGACGCTGCTCGTGCTGCTAAGAAAAACAAGGGTGTAAAAAATGTTAGATTAGTTTATAGAAGAACTAAAAGATATATGCCTGCACATGAAGAAGAGTTAAAAGAAGCTTTAGAAGATGGTGTTGAGTTTATGGAACTACTTGCACCTGTTAAATTAGAAAACGGCAAACTTTTATGCAAAAAAATGGAATTATCTGACTATGATGAAAAAGGAAGAAGAAACGTTGTTGAAACTAATGAAACAGTAGAAGTTCCTGCTAACACAGTAATAGCTTCTATTGGTGAACAAATTGAATCTGACTTCTATAAATCTAACGGTATAGATGTTGATGATAAAGGTAAGCCAAAATGCAATGCTAATAATGAATCATCTATCAAAAATGTTTATATTGCTGGCGATGGTTTATATGGAGCTGCTACTATAGTTGAGGCTATAAGAGATGCTAGAGTTGTTGCTGAATCTATTTTAGGAAAAGCAATTGCCCCTGATTTACCTTCTGTTTCTACTGAAGAGATTTCTTACAGCAAAAAAGGTAACTTAAAAGAGGTATCAAAAGACCCTGAAGCTACTAGATGTTTAAGCTGTGATTATATATGTGAAAGCTGTACTGAAGTTTGTCCTAACAGAGCAAATGTATCAATTAAAGTTGAAGGCGGAGCTAAAATATCACAAATTATACACGTTGACTATATGTGTAATGAATGCGGAAACTGTGAAACATTCTGCCCTTATAGTTCTGCTCCTTATAAAGATAAGTTTACATTATTTGCTACTGCAGATGACATGAAAAACTCTAAAAATGACGGCTTCTTGTTCTTAGATAAAGAAGGTAATGCTAAACTTAGAATTGACGGCAAAGAAGAGTCTTATAAGGCTGGAAGTTCTAAAAACTTTAATGGAGTTTATAGCATAGTTGATAGTGTATTTAATAATTATAAATATTTAATATTAAAATAATTTACTTTATACTAATTGTTACATAGCGAAGGGAATAAAAGTATTATTCCCTTTGTTATGTTTATTTTATTAATATATTATTAAAATTGGAGGTATAATAATGGGTGAAAGTGCCAAGATTATAATTAATGGCAAAGAAATGAGCTTTGACTCTGATAGAAAATTAATGGACGTTCTTAGGAATGATTGTAAATGTAAATCAGTAAAAGACGGCTGCTCTGAAGGAGCTTGCGGAACTTGTACTGTATTAATAGATGGAAAACCTACTAAAGCTTGTATACAGACTATAGGAAGACTTCAAGGAAAGAGTGTTCAAACTATAGAAGGATTTACTCAAAGAGAAAAAGATGTTTATTCTCATGCTTTTGCAGTTGCTGGTGCTGTGCAATGCGGATTCTGTATTCCTGGTATGGTTGTATGTGCTAAAGGATTAATTGATAAAAATAATAACCCTACAAGACTTGAAATCGTTGCTGCTATAAAAAACAATATTTGCAGATGTACTGGATACAAAAAAATCATTGATGCTATTGAGTTAGCAGCTAAAATGATTAGAGAAAATATTGATGTTAAAGAATACAAAGGTAAAGTAAAATTAGGCGACAAAAACATTGTAAGAGTGGACGCTAAAGAAAAAGCACTTGGTATTGGTGAATATTGTGATGATGTTGAAATAGAAGGTATGCTTTATGGTGTTGCTGTTAGAACTAAATATCCTAGAGCTAAAATATTAAAAATAGATATTAGCGAGGCAAAGGCTTTAAAAGGTGTTGTTGATATAATCACTGCTAAAGATTTACCTGGAGCAAAAAAAGTTGGTCATATTTTCCACGATTGGGACGTGCTTATTGGAGAAGGCGAAACTACAAGATTTATTGCTGATGGTTTGGCTTTAATTGTTGCTGAAGATGAAGCTACTGCCAAAAAAGCAAGAGATTTAGTAAAAATAGAATATGAAGAGCTGCCTCTTGTAAGAAACCCAGAAGAAGCTATGAAAGAAAATGCTCCTTTAGTTCATGAAGATAGAGAAAGCAATTTACTTACTCATGAAAGATTAGTTAAAGGAAATGCTGATGAAGTAATAGCTAAATCAAAATATAAAGTTACAAGACATTATGAGCTTCCTTGGACAGAGCATGCATTTATGGAGGCAGAGGTTGCTGTTGCTATGCCTTTTAATGGTGACGGTATATTTGTATATTCAAGCGACCAAAGCGTTTATGATACAAAAAGAGAAGTAGCTATGGCTTTAGGAATAGATGCTGAAAAGGTTGTAGTAGAAAATAAATATGTAGGCGGCGGTTTCGGCGGTAAAGAAGATATGAGCGTTCAGCACTATGCTGCTATAATGGCTTATAGAACAAAAAGACCTGTTAAATTTAAACTTACAAGACAAGAAAGTATTAACTGGCACCCAAAACGCCACCCTATGAGTATAGATATGACTACTGCCTGCGATGAAAACGGTATACTTACAGCTATGAAAGCTACTTTAATTACAGATGCCGGTGCTTATGCTTCATTATCCGGACCTGTACTTCAAAGAGCTTGTACTCATGCTGCTGGTCCTTATAATTATCATGTTATAGATATAGAGGGTAAATCTTTCTACACTAATAACCCTCCTACTGGACCATTCAGAGGTTTTGGTGTTCCTCAATCTTGTTTTGCTACAGAGATGAATATAAACTTGCTTGCTGAAATGTGCGGTTTAGACCCTTGGGAGATAAGATACAGAAATGCTATTCGTCCTGGTCAGGTGCTTCCTAACTATCAAATAGCAGATGATTCTACTGGTCTTGTTGAAACATTAGAGGCTGTTAAAGATATATTCTACAACAACAAATATGTAGGTATAGCTTGTTCTTTGAAAAACTCTGGTGTGGGTGTTGGGCTTCCTGATACTGGAAGAGTTCGTTTATTAATAAAAGACTCAAAAGTTAATGTATATTCTGCTGCTTCTTGTATTGGTCAGGGTATTGCCACTGTACTTTATCAAATAGCAGGTGAAACTCTCAATTTGAATGATGATGAGATAATAGTTCATCAGCCTAATACTGCAACTTCTCCAGATTCTGGTACTACTTCAGGTTCTAGACAAACACTTATTACAGGTGAGGCTTGTAAGAGAGCTTGTGAAGAACTTAAAAAAGATTTAGATTCTGGTAAAACTTTAAAAGACTTGGAAGGAAAAGAGTATTACGGAGAATGGCTCACAATAACTGACAAAATGGGAGTAGACAAACCTAATCCTGTTTCTCACGTGGCTTATAGTTATGCTACTCAAGTATGTATACTTAATGAAGACGGTACAATACAAAAGGTAGTTGCTGCTCATGATATAGGAAAAGCAATTAACCCTATAGCTTTAGAAGGACAAATTGAGGGCGGTGTTGTTATGTCTTTAGGTTATGCTTTAACAGAAAAATTCCCGCTTGAAAATTGTGTTCCTAAAGTAAAATTCGGTACTTTGGGATTATTTAGAGCTGACAAGACACCTGATGTTGAATCTATTATTATAGAAAAAGAAGGTGTTCCTTATGGTTATGGTGCTACTGGTATAGGAGAGATTTCTAGTATACCTACTGCTCCTGCTGTTGCTTTGGCATATTATAAATTTAACGGCGAGTTCCAAACAGAATTGCCGCTTAAAAATACTCCTTATTCAAGATAATTTATGAGTTTAATTAAAAATGAACTTGTAATTGTAAGAGGAGCTGGTGATTTAGCTACTGGTGTTGTGTACTCTCTATATAAGGCTCATTTCAAAGTTATTATATTAGAGACGCAGCACCCCTCTGCTATAAGAAGGAAAGTTGCATTATCTGAAGCTGTTTATGATGGTAAAATAAAAGTAGAAGATATTGAAGCTGTACTTGTAAAAAGCTATGAAGAGGCTCTTAATACAATTAATAAAATTCCTATTCTTATTGACCCTAACTGTGAAATATTAAATCACATAAAACCAACATTTTTAATTGATGCTATAATCGCTAAAAAAAATCTAGGCACTAATAAATCTATGGCTAAATATACTATAGCATTAGGTCCCGGTTTTACTGCAGGCAAAGACTGCGATATTGTTATAGAGACTATGAGAGGGCATAATCTTGGAAGAATGTATTTAGAAGGCGAGGCCATACCAAACACAGGAATACCTGGAAACATTGGAGGCAAAGAAGCCGAAAGAGTAATACATGCAAGCTCTGACGGCATTATTGAAAACATAAAAAACATAGGCGATTTCGTAAGAGAAAAAGAAATTATAGCATATATAGATAATAACAATAAAAAAATAGAAGTAATTGCACCTTTTGAAGGGCTTTTGCGAGGCATTATAAGAGATGGTTTTAAAGTACATAATGGTTTAAAAATAGCAGATATTGATCCTAGAAAATCTGAATATGATAACTGTTTTACAATTTCAGATAAGGCAAGAAACTTAGGAGGAGCTGTGCTTACTGCTATGATGTATTTATATAATAGTAATTAATTTCAAATTATAGATTTTTTATTAAATTAAAAAATTTTGTATATTTTTTATTGTTATTTTTCCCGCCTTCGCGGTGCGGACTTCGT